>JBAVTM010000125.1:0-3100 GCA_049696195.1 Desulfuromonadaceae bacterium
GAACAGGCCGGCGCCGTGCCGATGACCGCGCTGCAGACCCTCCTTGAGTACCAGCGTGACTGGGCGCGCAAGGATACCTACGACGCAGTCATCGAAACGGTGAAAGAGCACTGCGGAGCGTACGGTCAGGGCGTGGAGTACGCCTACACCATGGTGCATGGCGCACCACCCAGCCGGAAAGCTGCCGGCCGCTGACGCCATAAAGGCCCTGACAGACATGACCGGGAGGCACCACTATGACCGCACCCGACTTGATTTTACACAACGGAAAGATCACCACCCTCGATAACGGCCGTCCCCACGTTTCGGCAGTCACCATGACCGGAGGACGCATAACCGCCATCGGAGGAGAAGAACTCCTGAGCACCGCAACCGACAAAACCGTACGGATCGATCTCAAGGGGCGGCGGGTCATTCCCGGCCTCAACGATTCCCATATGCATGTCATCCGCGGCGGTCTCAGCTACAATCTGGAGCTGCGCTGGGACGGCGTCCCCTCTCTCGCCGACGGCTTGCGCATGCTGAAAGAGCAGGCGCAGCGTACGCCTCCCGGCCAGTGGGTGCGGGTCATCGGCGGCTGGAGTGAATTCCAGTTTGCCGAGCGGCGCATGCCCACCCTCGATGAAATCAATGCCGTCGCCCCCGACACCCCGGTCTTTGTTCTGCACCTCTATTGCCGCGGCATGCTGAACCAGGCCGCGCTGCGCGCCTGTGGCTACACGAAAGACACGCCGAATCCGCCCGCCGGAGAAATCCAGCGCGACAAGTTCGGCACTCCCACCGGACTTCTCATCGCCCGTCCCAATGCCGGCATTCTGTACGCTACCGTCGGCAAGCAGCCCAAGCTGCCGCCCGAACATCAGATGAATTCTTCGCGGCACTTCATGCGCGAGCTGAACCGCCTTGGCCTCACCAGCCTGGTGGACGCGGGTGGCGGATCGCACATCTACCCGGATGACTACGCGATCATCGAGGAACTGCACAAGCGGGGTGAAATGACCGTGCGCATGGCCTACAACATCTTCACGCAAAGGCCCAAAGAGGAAAAAGAGGATTTCCTCCGCTGCATGAAGCTGACCGCGCCCGGCAAGGGTGACGATTTCTATCGCTGCAACGGCGCCGGAGAAATGCTGGTGTACTCGGCGGCGGATTTTGAAGATTTCCTGGAACCCCGGCCCGACCTCCCGTCCAACCTGGAAAAGGAGCTGAAAGAGGTCGTCTCACTGCTGGCTGCCAATAAATGGCCGTTCCGCATCCACGCGACCTATGACGAGAGCATCTCCCGCATGTTGAACGTGTTCGAAGAGGTGAATCGGGAGATTCCGTTCAACGGAACAAAATGGTTCTTCGACCATTGCGAAACCATCTCCGACCGCAGCCTCGAACGCGTCAAGGCGTTGGGGGGCGGCATCGCCATCCAGAACCGCATGGCCTTCCAGGGGGAGTATTTCCTGGACCGTTACGGGAAGCAGGCGGCGGAGCAGACTCCTCCGGTGCGAAAAATGCTCGAACTCGGCATCCCGGTTGGGGCTGGTACCGATGCCACCCGCGTCTCCAGCTATAACCCCTGGCTTTCTCTGTACTGGCTGATAGCCGGGAAGACAGTCGGCGGCGCCTCGCTCTGTTCCGGAGCAAACCGGCTCAGCCGGGAAGAGGCTTTGCAGCTCTATACCCAGGGCAGCAGCTGGTTTTCAGGTGAAAACGGCAAGAAAGGCGCCATCGCCGTCGGCCAGCTGGCGGATGTCACCGCGCTCACCGCGGATTACTTTTCCGTGCCGGAAGAAGACATCAAGGGGATCGAGTCGGTCCTGACCATTGTCGACGGGAAGGTTGTCTACGGTGCCGGGGAATTTTCCAACCTTGACCCGGCTCCGCTGCCGGTGCTGCCGGAATGGTCACCCATAAAGGTGTATGGCGGGTATGGAGCGCCGCTGGACATGCGCAAGGCCGCTCGTGCCGGAGTCCCGGTCCCGCAGCACCAGCACTCCGCCGAGTGCCACTCGCACGGTTGCCACCATGCTGCCCACCAACTCGGAGTCGCCATCAAAGCTGCGGCTCCCCGTTACAGTGACTTCTGGGGCCTGGGCTGCGACTGTTTCGCCTTCTGAGCAGCAATCGATCATGACAACCAAAGGCGCCTTACACATAGATTTCTCTCTGATCTTCTTCATTGATCGGTGACGCAGGAGGCTACAAATGTCAGAAACAACCATCCGGGACCGCGCAGCCGGTGCAATCATGGGCGCCTTTATCGGCGATGCACTGGGGCTTGGGCCGCACTGGTATTACGATCTTGCCGAGTTGCGCCGCGACTATGGCGAGTGGATCAACGACTATACCGATCCCCAGCCAGGCCGCTACCACGCCGGGCTGAAGGCCGGGCAACCTTCCCAGGCCGGTTATATCCTGAAGTTAACGCTACGTTCACTGGTTGCGTGCGGACAGTATGATGAAGCGGACTTCTGTCGCAGAATGGATGAAGAATTGTTGCCGTTGCTGGATGGCACCCCCATAAACGGACCAGGCGGCTATACCAGTCAGTCGATTCGCGACGTGTGGCGACTGAGGGTACAGCAGAAACTGCCCTGGGGGCAGACCGGAGGCCACGCCGACACCACAGAGGCAATCGAACGCACCTTGGCCCTGGCGGTGCGCTATGCCCTTGACCCTGCCCGATTGGCCGGCACCATCACCAGTAACACCATCCTGACCCAAAACGATGATACGGTGGTGTCAATGACTGTTGCCTTTGGTTCAGTTTTGGGTCTGTTGGTCCAAGGGCATACTCTGGATGCCAGGTTGTCAGGCACGTTGATGAAACTGGTGCATGATGGAGTACTTCCCTTCCACGCTGTTACCAGCGACAATCTGCAGCCACCGCGCCCCGGTGATCCCGACCCGCCACGCGCCGGGAGGTTTGCCTCTCCGGATGCCCTGCTGACCCCGTCCTATATGGCTGCAGCCGCTGCGGACCCGGACATTCGCATCGAACCGGCCTGGAAAGTGTCAATCGTTTATGGCATGCCGTGTGCCATCTATCACCAGTTACCGGCGGCCTATTACCTGGCGGCCCGTTTTCACGATGACTTTGAATCCGCCC
>JBAVTM010000126.1:0-22076 GCA_049696195.1 Desulfuromonadaceae bacterium
AAGCCGTGACCCCTGGGTCAAGGACGCGATCGAGGAATACGCCGGTCGCATCCGGCGCTACTGTCCGCTGGATCTGGTCGATATCCGCGACGAGAAGGGAGCCGCGGCGGAGGAGATGCGCCGCCGCGAGTGCGAACGGCTGGAGAAGCAGATCCCTCCCGGCGCGACCCTGATCCTGCTCGATGAACGGGGGGATCAGATGGACTCCCCCGCTTTAGCGGCCTTTGTCGGCAAGCAGCGCGACAGCGGCGTGGCCGAGCTGGTCTTTGTCATTGGCGGGGCCTACGGTTTCTCCGAAGAGTTCCGCCGCCGGGGCAAACTGCTGGCGCTGTCCCGCATGACTTTTACCCACCAGATGGTGCGGGCCTTCCTGCTGGAGCAGATCTACCGGGCGTTTACGATACTGAACGGCGAGCCGTATCATCATTGATCCGAAAGGACGTACCCATGAAAAAACCGCTTCTGCTGATGATTCTCGACGGCTGGGGGATCAACCCCAATCCCGCCCACAACGCCGTTGCCCTGGCGAAAACCCCCAACCTGACGAAATTCTTGCGTGAATACCCCCATGCCGCGATCCGCACCTCCGGGATGGCGGTCGGCCTGCCGGAAGGGCAGATGGGGAACTCCGAGGTCGGGCACCTGAACCTCGGCGCCGGCCGGGTGGTCTACCAAGAGCTGACCCGCGTCACCAAAGCCATTCTGGACGGCGACTTCTTCACCAACCCGGTCCTGCTGGATTGCATCAACAAGGTCAAGGCGGCCGGAGGGAGGCTGCATCTTTCCGGTCTCCTCTCGGACGGCGGGGTCCATTCCCATAACACGCACCTGTACGCGCTGCTGGAGTTGGCTAAACGTGAAGGTTTGACGGATGTTTTTGTCCACTGCCTGCTGGATGGCCGCGACACGCCGCCCCAGAGCGGTGCCGGGTATCTGGCGCAACTGGAGGAGGAAATTGGGCGGATCGGCATCGGCAAGATTGCGACGGTGATGGGTCGTTACTACGCGATGGACCGCGATAGTCGTTGGGACCGGGTTGAGAAAGCCTACAACGCCATAGTGCATGGTCTGGGCGAATTGTGTGTCACGGCTCAGGATGCTATCGAGCAGAGCTACGCCTCGAAAATACACGATGAATTCGTCGTACCGGCAGTAATCTGCGAGCATGGTGCACCGGTTGGAATGGTGCTGGACGGCGACGGATTCATCTTCTTCAATTTCCGCTCCGATCGGGCTCGTGAAATCACCCGCGCTCTGGCTCTTGATGACTTTGAAGGTTTTGCGCGCCACAACAGGCCGGAGATAGCTGATTACGTCTGTCTGACCGAATACGATGCGACCTTCGGCCTGCCGATCGCGTTCGGCTCCACCGAGCTGACCAACATCCTTGGCGGCGTGCTTGCTGCTGCCGGGCTGAAGCAGCTCCGTATCGCCGAAACCGAGAAATACGCCCATGTCACCTTCTTCTTTAACGGTGGCGTCGAAACCCCCTTTCCGGGTGAGGACCGCGCGCTGATCCCGTCGCCGAAGGAGGTCGCCACCTATGACCAGAAGCCGGAGATGAGCGCCGTTCAGGTGACGGACAAGCTGCTGAAGCTGCTGGATCAGGATCTGTACGACGTGGTTATCCTCAACTTTGCCAACTGCGACATGGTAGGGCATACCGGTATCGAGGCGGCGGCGATCAAGGCGGTCGAGACGGTGGATGCCTGTGCGGGGCGGGTAGTCGCCAGAGTGCGGGAACTGGGCGGAGCGGTGCTGATCACCGCCGACCATGGCAACGCCGAACAGATGCAGGATGAGAATGGCGAGCCGTTCACCGCCCATACGACCAATCCGGTCTGGCTGGTGCTGGTGGATGACAGCCGCACGGGTGCCGTTCTGCGCGAGGGGGGCCGGCTGGCCGATGTCGCGCCGACAATGCTGAAGATGCTGGGGATTTCCCCGCCGAAAGAGATGACCGGGGAGAGCCTGCTATGACTACACGCACACTTATCGGAACCAACCAGCAATTTCCCATCGGCAAGATCGTCTGCCTGGCGCGCAACTACGCCGAGCATGCCCGCGAACTGGGGAACGAAACCCCGGCGGCGCCGGTGCTGTTCATGAAACCGGCCTCGGCGGTGATCGGCGACGGCGAGGCGGTGCATATCCCCCCCTATTCGCAGGAGTGTCACTACGAAGTCGAGCTGGCGGTACTGATCGGAAAACAATGCCGTGGTGTCTCGGCGGAACACGTGCTGGAGTACGTCGCCGGTTACGGCGTCGGCATCGACATGACGCTGCGCGATGTGCAGAACCAGCTCAAAGCGAAGGGGCTGCCGTGGGAGATCGCCAAGGGGTTTGACACCGCTTGCCCGCTGTCGGACTTTGTCCCGGCCGGGGCGGTGGCCGACCCCCATGCCCTGAATCTGAAACTTGCGGTCAACGGCGAGAGCCGCCAGGATGGCTGCTCGTCCGATATGATCAACCGGATCCCGCAGATCATCGCCCACATTTCGGCAATCTTCACCCTTGAGCCGGGCGACGTGATTCTGACCGGTACGCCGGCCGGTGTCGGGAGGGTAGCGGCCGGTGATGTTATGACGGCGGAGATCGTGTCGGTAGGGCGCTTGACGATTCCGGTCACATAACGTGATGTGAACACGATGCGAAGCAATCATTTTACGCATAAGAAACGACTTCCCAGGTTTATCCGCCTGCTGAAACGGCTGCGCCCCTTGGAGCTGCCGGTCACCCACCGCCACAACCGGGTCGAGCTCTTTCACGGGGGGAGACAGTTTTTTGAGGCGCTTTTTGCCGCTATCCGCTCTGCAGAAAAGACGATTCTGCTGGAATACTACCTGATACACAACGATCATATCGGCTCCGAGCTTGCCAATGAACTGGCGGATGCCGTCCAGCGCGGAGTTACGGTCAAGCTGATCTACGATTATATCGGTTGTCTTGACACGCCCACTTCCTATTTCAGAAAACTTGCCAAACAGGGGGTCAAGCTGCATGCGTTCAATGTCCCCTCCTTCAAGCGCGGTTTCTACGGGTTCGATAAAAGGGACCATCGCAAGATGACCATTGTCGACGGTACGCTGGCCTTTCTCGGGGGCTTCAACCTCGGAGACGAATATGCCGGCTGCGTGGCTGACAAACAGAGCTTCCGGGATCTGGGATTCAGTGTCCGGGGGGAGGCGGTAGCCGAACTGGAGGCGATATTCCACGGAACCTGGGACGGTGAGCGGGATGAGAGCGCCACGCGGGTTGCGGCGGAACGGCCGCGCCACCGCATCAGCAAAAGCGGGGATGCCGCCGTCAATATCATCAGCGGAGGCCCCCGTCAGCGGCGCTCCTACATCCGTGAAGCGTTTCAGGTCAATATCGCCGCCGCCGCCGAAGAGATCTTGATTGCCACCCCCTACTTCGTGCCCGGCCCGCGCATCATCCGCTCCCTGCTGCGGGCCGTGCGCCGTGGTGTGCGGGTGCGGCTGCTGTTGCCGGCCCGCAGTGACGTGCCTTTTTTTCTCCTGCTCGGCAGAAGCTCGTACGCCACGCTGCTGCGCGGCGGGGTCGAAATTTACGAACTGGAGCGCGAAATTCTGCATGCGAAGGTTATGCTGATCGATGCCGAGCGGACGGTCATCGGCTCGGCCAATCTTGATCAGCGCAGCTTCCACCGCAACTTCGAGATCAATTGCCTGGTGGACAATGTCCAGTTCGGCGGGCAGATCCGGGCGCTGCTGCTGGAGGAGATCGACGGGGCTCAGAAGGTAGAACTGGATGTGCACGAACGGCGGGGGATGCTGATCCGGGTCATGGAGCGGGTGGTCAGCCTGTTCGGGTGGTTTTTGTGAGTATCATGCAGCGTATCCCGGAACGGACCGATGAGCGCTCCGGCGAAGGCTGCGACCTGATTGACAGTCATTGCCATCTCGATCTCGAACCCCTCAGGTCGGGGCTGCCGCAGTTTTTGCAGGAAGCGGGGGATGCCGGTGTGCAGGGTTTCATCGTCCCGGGGGTGCATCCCGACGGGTGGGAGGGGATTGCCGCGGTTGCCGCAGGGGATTCCCGGATCTTCCCGGCATACGGCATCCATCCGATGCATGCGGGAACGGTGAACGACCGGATTCTTGACCGGTTGCTGGAGCTTTCAGCCGATGGGGCAGCCATTGGTGAAACCGGTCTCGACCCGTCCTATCCGGCGCCGCTGGATCTGCAGGAGCGGGCCTTTCGCGAGCAGGTCAGGATAGCCGTTAATCGTGGCCTGCCGGTGCTGATTCATTGCCGCCGTGCTTTTCAACGGGTCGTGAAGATTCTGCGCGAAGAGCATGCCGACCGGGTGGGGGGGGTCATGCACGCCTTCTCCGGCTCCGTGGAAATGGCGCGCGAGTTCATCCGGCTCGGCTTCGGCATCTCTGTTTCCGGTACGGTTACCTGGAACAATGCGGTCAAACCGTTGCGGGTAGCCCGGGAGCTGCCGCTGGAGCATCTGGTGCTGGAAACCGACGCCCCCGATATGACCCCGCAGCGATATCGGGGAAGGTTCAACCGTCCTGCCTGGATAACGGAAACAGCGGAGCGGGTAGCGGAGGTGCGGGGGATAACGCCGGAAGATGTCGCCCGAATGACAACTGACAATGCCAGACGCCTCCTGCGACTGGGGAGCGGCATTGCTTGAGGCTGTACTTTGACCGTTTCTGTGCTATTGTTCAAAAAACCATGATGTTTTACAGGCCCTGACCAACAGGGAAAGTGCGTTACCGAAGTTATTCTCTGTACGATGTCGGAGATAACAACTTCCAACGCGCCAAGGAGCTGCCCCATGAAATATGCCCTGTTACTTCTATCCGGCTGTGTCGTTACCCTCTGCGGCTGCACCATGTTCACCGCCTGGAAAAGCATACCCCCTCCGGGCGGATGCGACCAGTGCCATACGACAGCGATCAGCGCCAACTGGCAGGCGACCTACAAACCGGCTACTATCACCGATGAGCGCGGGCGCCTCCCGTTCCAGACCCCCGAATACAATCAGCCGAACCTGGGGGGACAGCAGTCGCCGCTGGATGCAAAAAAAGTGGAGGAAAAAGCCTGCTTCGACTGCCACAATGCCCCAACTCCGGCGCACAAGCAGCATAAAGGGCGCTTCCACCATTAATCACCTTCGCGGCTGAAGCGATATCCGACCGCGCGCACCGTCAGGAAATGTTTCGGATGGGAGGGGTCGGGTTCGAAGTATTTGCGGAGCCGGACGATAAAATTGTCCAGTGTCCTGGTTTCGGTGTCGCTGCTGTACCCCCAGACGGACCGGAGCAGATCGCTGCGATGGATGGCCTGCCCTTCTTTCTGGAAAAAAAGCGACAGCACCCGCACCTCCATCTCGGTCAGGTCAATCTCCCCCTGGGCCGTTCTCGCCCGGTACGACAGCAGAAAAACCTCGTTGTCGCCAAAGCGATACCCCTCCTCAACCGGCTCCGGCCGATACCATGAAGAACGCCGCAACATCCCTTTGACGCGCAGCAGAAACTCGACCAGATTGAACGGCTTGGTGAGGTAGTCATCGGCGCCGTTTTCCAGCCCTTCGACCCGGTCGCCATCTTCGGAACGGGCGGTCAGCATAAGAATGGGGACACGCGGATCGACCGCTCTGATGGCCCGGCACGCCTGAAAACCATCCATGCCGGGGAGCATGACATCCAGAATCACCAGATCAAAGCGCTCAATCTCCAGCGTTGCCAAAGCCCGCTCGGCGTTTTCAAAATGGCTGACCCGGTTTCCTTCCTCTTCCAGATTGAAACAGATGCCGCGTGCCAGATGATTTTCGTCTTCTACCAGCATGATATGTGGTTTGTCGTCAGTCATTCAGGTTACCTCACACTGCGGGAAATTTTACGGTAAACGTGCACCCTTTGCCCGGCCCGTCGCTGGTCACGCCGACCGAGCCGCCATACCCCTTGATCACCGATTCCACGATGTAGAGGCCAAGCCCGGTACCGCGGATATTGTCTCCCGGAGGCTGGACGCGATAGAACCGCTCTAACACCTTTTTCAGCTCTTTTTTGTCAAGTCCCCGGCCGCGGTCCTGTACCGAGAGCTGCAGCCATGCGCCGGTTTTGAGCAGCCGGACCGAGATATCCGGACTTTGCGGCGAATAGAGCACCGCATTTTCAAACAGGTTGCGGATCACCATACTCATCTCTTCGGGATCGACCAGCGCCTTCAGTGAAGGGAGTGCTTCGAATGAGATGATCCCCCCCTGCGGCAGGGTGTCCCGCTCCCGTTCGACATGCTCGCCCACCAGCTGCGTCAGATCGGTCAGCCGTCGCTCGGACTGCTTGCGGCGCTGCTCCAGGCGGGCGGCCATCAGCAGATTATTGATCAGATAATGGAGCCGGTCGGTATCCGCCAGCATAGTGCCGACGAACGAATCGAGCCGCTCTTCAGACGGCCTGCGGAGACGGATCGTTTCCAGGTGGAGCTGGATGGAGGCGAGCGGCGATTTAAGCTCATGGGTCACCTGCGAGATGATGTTGCGCTGCTGCAGATACAGGTTTGACTGGCGGTTCCAGTATACGAAGATCACGTACACGCCGATCAGGATCAGCACCATCATGGCCAGCCCCTCTACCATGACCGGCCAGTTTGCCCCCTGTCCGAGCAGTTCGGGGCGGTATTTTTCGGCCAGTTCCCGGAACTCGCGGTTCTTGCCGATAAACCAGTAGATCCAGAATATGACTACGGTGATCCAGACCAGCTGGATCGCGATCAAGGCCATGATCGGATGAAAGATGCGGCGAAGAATGTTCATGTTTTCTGCCACCTTGTGATGTAATCTGTGTTTGAGCAGCGGGTTGCGATCCCTCTGGCCCCGGCAAGCGGGATATGTGCGTCAACGAATCCATTTTCTGCCGGAAAACCGCCGGAAATGATTTCTAACGTACCAAAAATACCGGGTGCCGCTTTGCACCCTTGTGCATCCCGCGGCTTTCTGCTACATTCGCACGCAACTGAAACAGAGTTATAAATATCGTGCGGAGTGTATGTCAATGGCCAGTATAGATTTCAAGAAACTTAACCGGCAGATGATGGTCTACCGGATCGTACAGACGATATTAACGGGACTGTTGATCGTCATGGCGATAATGTTCCAAGGTCAGCTTACCGCCCTTCACAAACCTGGCCAGTTCATCTGGAGTATCATGGTTTCGATCATCATTCAACTATTGCTGATATGGCCCGTCTATAAATTGGCTTGGCGCGATGCCGGTGTAGAAATCGAAGGAGCCCAGTCAAAGCTGTCAACCGAGCAGCTGGCGGCTCTGCGGAAAAAACGGCTGATCGGGGATCTGTGGAAATTCTGCGGAGTGGCTTTCTATGTGGTCTTTGTCACGCTTGTCCCGGATGTAAAAAAGTCAGTCGGTGCAATACCGGTTCTCGCAACTACGATCTTCTCGTTTCTGCTGACCTGCCTGATGTATTTTCAGTGTTTCAACTTCAGCGCCAGGAAGAGGATGCGGGAGAGTGCATAGTTATTTCCGTTTCCACCAGTGAACCCTGCAGGGGCAGCTAAAAAAGCTGCCCCTTTTTTGTGTCAGAGAGTATCCGCTTTTTTCCTGGTGAGACGCTGATTGAGGGCCTGGCGGGTGATGCCCAGAAGTACGGCAGCCGGGCCCTGGTTACCCGCGGAGCGTCGGAGCGCTTCCGTAATCAACTCCTCCTCCGCTTCCTTCAGGGTCGGAAAGTGATCCTGCCGCTGCGCCGGGAGTTGGTTCCTTTCGCCCACAGGGTCATCTTCCCGTCTGGGGGGGAGTTTGTAACCGGTTTTCTTCCCCAACGATTCCAGCATCGGGACTCCGTTTTTTTCCTGGGCAACTGCGTCATGCACCATTGCCTGGAATTCTCTCACGTTTCCCGGAAAGCTGTACGCCTCCAGGCAGTCAAAAAGTTCCGGAGGAGCTGTTGGGCGTTCCATGGAGAGGGCACATGCCGCCTCTTCGACAAAATGTTCAAAGAGCAGCGGGATATCCTCCTTCCGCTCACGCAGAGGCGGAATGGTGATCTGGTGGGCGCAGAGACGGAAATAAAGGTCCTTCCTGAACCTCCCCTCGGCCATGGTTGCGCTGAGTTCCTGGTTGGTGGCCACGATAATGCGGGCATCACTGCGCCTGGCGACATCAGAGCCGAGCGGATAGTAATCACCCTCCTGGAGCAGGCGCAGCAGCTTAACCTGCGAAGCGGTATTCAGGTCGCCGATCTCGTCAAGAAAAAGGGTTCCTCCGCCGGCCTTTGCAATCATTCCCTCCCGCGCCTGGTCGGCCCCGGTATACGCTCCCTTTTTGTGGCCGAATAGAGTGTCGGAGAAAACAACATCATCGAGTCCGGCTACATTTACCGCAACAAACTCTCCTGTACGCCTGCTCAGCGCATGCACCGCGTTAGCGAACAGTTCCTTGCCGACACCGGTTTCTCCGGTAATCAGAATCGGCTGGCTGGAAACGGCTACAACTTCCAGATAGCTGAAGATGGCCTTCATCGCGGGGCATTGGGTGGTGATTGCCGCAAAAGCGCTTTTGCTGGGGGCCTTGCCGGCCAACAGACTCTCTTTCAGTGACAGGTGCATCTGCCGCAGGCTGTTCAATTCAAGGGCCCGCTTAACGCTGGAAAGATAGCGGCTCTGTTCCACCGGTTTCACGAGATAATCAAAGGCCCCCTGCTTCATGCATTCAACCGCCGTATCCAGCTCGGTGGTTGCGGTCATGACGATCACCGGCACCTGCGGGTACTCGGCCATTACCCGGTTAAGCAGATCGACCCCGGACAGATACGGCATGGTCAGGTCAAGCACGATCAGTGCCGGCAGATGCTCCGCCAGAAAGGGAAGCAGGGCCCGGCCATCATCGATGGTATGCAGATTGTCCAGCCCGGCCCTCCTCAGAATGGTTGCGCAACTGAAGAGGATCTGGGGCTCGTCGTCCACCAGAACGATCAACGGGGATACAGCGGCCGTCTTTTTCATGCCGTTGCCCCGCTGCAATTGACCCCTTTGGGCAGGCTTTCCGAAATCGGCAACCGCACCGCGACCGTTGTTCCGCGACCCGGCTCAGAAACATGGACAAGCGTTCCATGGTGCTCCCTGACTATGGAACGGGAAATCGATACGCCGAGGCCGGTTCCACCCTGGGCGGATCTCGTGGTAAAAAACGGTTCAGCCACCCGCTCCAGTTCTTCCTTGGTCATTCCAACCCCTTCATCTTGTATCGTGATAATCACCGACTCTCCCGCACGGTCATAGGTTGTTGCAACTCTAATCCCGCCGTCATTTTCGGCCACTGCGTGCAGCGCATTTGTAACGAGATTTATTACCACCTGTTCGATCTGCTGGCTCTTGCCGCACGCATGCGGGAGGTCGCTGCCAAGATCCACCTTGATATCACTATTTTGGCGGCGTATCTCGTGTGAGAGGAGCGTCAATGCCATCCTCACGGTACTGTTAATGTCGATGGGCATCCCGGATTCGTCCGGGTCCTGCCTGACAAATCCTTTCAGTGTCTCAACAATGGCCTGAATCCTGCGCGCTCCTTCGCACAGTCCGGCGATCAGGCGAGGCGTCTCTTCCCGTACCTCCGAGAAACGCTGGCCGGCCAGGTAAAAATCACCCTGTTCGGCCGCATGGTCGTCAAGTATCTCCAGCACCGCCTGCCATGTTTCGGCCAGCAGTGACGAGTTGAACAGGATAAAGTTGTTGGGGTTATTGATTTCATGGGCAATCCCGGAGGTCAGCATGCCCAGCGAGGCCATCTTGTTGGCTTGAATCAGCTTCGCCTGGGTATCGCGAACGTCCTCTTCCAGCCTGATTTTTTCGGTGATGTCCCTGATCGAGCAGTAAATGACCTTGTCATCCATTATAGTAACGAGCTTGCCCCGCATGGAGACGTCAACCGGGGTGCCGTCCTTTCGAATGAGGGGATGCCTGAATACGTCGAATCGGCCATTCTGGTGGAGAGCGGCAACCAGGTATTCCCGCAGTTCTTGATGACCCTCATCCACAAAAGGCCATGGAAAAGTACAGAGCAGTTCATCGCGGCCGTATCCGAACAACTCCGTTGCGGTCGGGCTGGCGTCTATGATCTCAAGGGTGTCGAGCTTGAACAGGATGATGGCATCCTCTTGCTGCAGAAACAGTTGGGAAAAACGCTCCTCGCTTTCCTTCAGCTTTATGTCGGCCAGTTTGCGCTCGGTGATGTCGGAAATAATGCCGTCATAGGAGACGAGGTTGCCCTCCATGTCCCGGTAGGGGACAAGGATGTTCCTGATCCATCGCAGTGAGCCGTCCTTGTGGCGGATGCGGTGTTCCAGCCTCAGGTTTTCGGATTCCGTCAGGATGCGTTGTGCCATGTCAAGGACCTGTGGGCGGTCATCATCGTGGACAATTCTGTACCAGAGATCGGGGGTGGCGTTATATTCTGCGGAGGTGTAGCCGGTTACCTTTTCGCAACCGTGCTGATGAACTGTTCCGGTGGGCTTGCCGTCCTCGAAGGAGACGGTATAGACATAGTTGGTTACGGACTCAAGGAGCCTCTGGTAGCGTTTCCGGCCGTCGCGGAGTTCCCGGGTCTTAGTCAGCACCTCTTTCTCCAGCCGCTCACGGTAGCGGGCGTTCTCTTCAAGCAGCCGGGCCCGTTCAAGTGCATATCGTATGGTGACTTCCAGCTCTTCCTTGTTGACTGGTTTGGTCAGACACCCCCAGGGCCACTGGCGAACCGCCTCAACGCCGTCCGGCCGCCTCCCTTCTCCTGAAATGGCAATGACCGGTATGTTGACATATGCATCACTCAATTCTGCAACAAAGCGTAATCCGTCATTCTGAGGCATTTCGAGGTCGGCCAGGACTATGTCGGGTCGCTCGCGATCATACGCCGCCAATCCTTCCTTTTTATTTACCGCTTCGATGACGCGATATCCCGACATCTCTAAAAAAGCTCGCAGAGAGGACCGGATGAATTCCGAGTCCCCGACCACGAGCACCGACGGCATCTTCGGGATGGAGCTGTTATCCAATACTGCTGTCTTGCTCAAACACCCTCCAGTTTTGCTGCATGTATTCAAAAGTGACCGCAAGAAATTCAGAAACGTAGTGCGTGAAGGATATAACCTCTGGTTTACATCTTGAAAAGTACCACATCATCTCATGCGGGATCAATTGTAACATGTCTTGACACGGTAGGTCGTGTATTCCCTGTCCAGATCTTTCTCCACAACATCAACCGTGCAACTGTTGTAGATGTTGTTCTTGGCGACAAAGATTCTTCCTTCATACATTGCCGGAATATCGGGAGCAGAGCCGCTTGCCGCTTCAAAGGCGACCTGCTGGGCGATCGCTTCTTTTTTCGGGTCAAGTATTGCGACAACAAGCGGGATCGTTTCTCCGAAAATAAAACCATTCCTGATTCTGTACTTCACCGTGGAGACGTACGCTTCCTCGCCACTGATCCGTTTTTCATGCCTGATAATGGTAAAGGTCCCCTCCCGGCTCTCATAGTAGGCTGATCCTTTGACCCGTTTTAACGTCATAAGTCCTGATGCGGATTGGACGGCAAGGGCTTCGGCTGCGTTGAGAGGCGTAGTCGGGGGGGTACGCTCAACCCAGTATGAGTCAGGTGTTGGCCGATCATATGATAGCGCAAATTTTTCCTGTAGTGTGGCACATCCGCTGAGTAATACAACAAGCAATACGCCCTGCAAAAAAAGAATCGATTTCATGAGACACCTCCCGGTTTGCATTTCCGCTTTAACTGCGGCCATGAAACATAGAGAGCATCACGTGTGCCGATACCTTCCAGCTGAGATTTATCCTGTATTAACGGGTGGTTATGCGATGTCGGCGCCGCCGCGCCCTTTTGGACGGTGCAACAAATCTTTCAGGCACCTTTATTCCCCGACGCCGTTTAAAACGGGGCAATTTCACGTCAGAAGTGGCAGAGAAGGGCATGAAAGAATTGTTGCACCTGCAATGTTTGATGATATGCCGGGGAAGGGCAAAGGGGTGGGGCGATCTGTGCCGGGGTGTATGGAAAAACTGATTATGGGATTGTACCGCAGAGGGGCGATAAAAAGCGGGTGCTGGGAGAGCTCAGCCAGGCTGGGTGCCTGGCGGTTGGAAAAACGTCCGTTCTTTTAGCGGTTTCAAGCCGCCGGTTAACAAGCCATTCCGGAGTCCGTAATCATCCCGAACGGTTGCTCCTGATCAAATATCTGTGCCCGATGTGAAAAAACTCTTCATCCGGCTGAATAGTTCATCGGAACTTCCTCTGACAATTTCCGTATCCGGCAGCGAGCGGAGGAAGATTCTGCCGTAACTCTTGTTAAGCACGCGCCGGTCGAGGATCAGCACCGCCCCACGGTCATCCCGACTCCGGATCAGACGTCCGAACCCCTGGCGGAACTTGATGACCGCCTGCGGCACCGAAAAATCGCGAAACGGATCGCCGCCATCGGCCTTGATCTTTTCGGCGCGCGCCTGTTGAACCGGCTCGGTCGGGACCTGGAACGGCAGCCGGGCGATGATCACCAGCCGCAGCGCCTCCCCCTTGACGTCAACACCCTCCCAGAACGAATCGGTGCCGAACAGTACGGCGTTCCCCTCCTTGCGGAATTGCGTCAGCAGTGCGTGGCGACCGGTCTCGCCCTGCTTGAGCGAGGTCAGCCCGAGGCGGGCGAGCGCGGGGGAGAGGGACTGGTACACCCGGTTCAGCAGATCGTAGGAGGTGAAGAGGATAAAGGCGCCGCCGCGCGAGATCGTCACCGCCTTGAGGATATGATCCTCCAGTGCCTCCCGGTAGCCGGGCGCCGTCGGTTCCGGCATCTCCTCCGGCACCGCGACGAACACCTGGCGCGCATAGTCGAACGGCGACGGCAGCTGCAGTTCGGAGAGGCGCTCTGTGGGGAGCAGGCCGAAGCCGGTGCGCTTTTTGAGGTAGCCGAACTCCCCTCCCACCGTCAGCGTCGCGGAGGTGACGATGATGGTTTTAAGCTTGTCGAAGACGGTCTCCTTGAGCTGGGCCGAGATGTCGAGCGGCGCGGCGGTCAGCCGGGCCTGGACTCCGCGGCTCCCTCTTTTGGTTTCGATCCAGCGGCAGTACCCTTCGGCCTCGGTCGTGAAGAAGAGCAGCGCGTCGGCCATGCTTTGAAGCCTGCCTTCAATCCCGCTCGTGTCGAGCAGCTGGTCCTGCAGCTTTTCCTGCAGTTTTTCCGGGAGGTCCTTCGAGCGCCGCACCAGGGTGCGGAGCGACGCGGTATACTCATTGACGGCATCCGCCAGGGTGTGGAGCCGCTGCCGGCACTCCTGCCAGAAGGGGGTGCGTTCCACCTCGGGGGTGACCCGCAGCTTCTGCTCCCGCCCCGCCTCTCTTCCCGCTCCGTGTTCGACGCTTACCGCCAGCCAGTCCATGGTCTGCTCCGTCATCCCGGCCAGATCATGCGCCTTGGGGAGGAGCTGGCTTTCCAGCAGTCCGGAAAGCTCGGCATAGAGCCCTTCCTGCGATTCCGGCAGATCCCGGGTGATGCGGGAGGAGATGATCGTCAGCAGTCCGGCCCGATTGGCCTTCTGGGGTACCAGCCGCTGCAGCTGCTTGAGGATGCCGCTCCGGGCGATCGTCAGCGACAGGTGGCTGGTGGCGACGTCTTCAAGGTGATGCCCTTCGTCGAAGATCAGGCGGGTAAAGGGGGGGAGGATCGCGGTGGCATCGTAGCCGGTCTCCTTGCGGAGAACGATATCCGACAGCAACAGGGCGTGGTTGACGACGAGGACCCGGGCGGCGGATGATTCGCGCCTGGCGCGATAGAAGAAGCAGCGGCCAAAATGCTTGCAGCGCGAGCGGCCGCACTGGTCGGCTTCGCAGCAGACTTCTTCCCAGGTCGTGTGGTGCGGGGTGAAGGCAAGGTCGCTGCGGCAGCCGTCCTGACTGCTGTGGCTCCACTCGATGATGGTGGTCAGCTCGGCGGAAGATTCATCCGGAAAAAGCGCCGGTTCAGCCTCGGCATGCTCCAGTTTGCGGAGGCAGGCGTAGTTGCTGCGCCCCTTGACCAGTGCCGCCTTGAACTCCACGGCACAGTTGCGCGCCAGGAACGGGAGGTCTTTTCTGATCAGCTGTTCCTGCAGGTTGATGGTGTTGGTGGATACCACCACCCGTTCATTGTTCCGCACCGCCCAGAGAATCGCCGGAATCAGGTACGCGAGCGATTTACCGGTGCCGGTGCCGGCCTCGACGAGCACGACCCGGTCACCGTTGAAGGCTTCGGCGACGGCACAGGCCATCCGCACCTGTTCATCACGCGGCTCGAATCCCTTGAGGTGGGCCATCATGCCGTCGGCCGCGAAGACCCGGCCGATCTCTTCCAGAGAGAGGAGCTCGCCTTTTTTCTCGGAGTAGGGGGAGACGACCTGATAGCAGCGGCTGCAGTCGTTGTCGATTATGGCGAAGCCGATCCCCTGGTTGCCGGCGACCGAGGCGATGTCCATGTCGGCTGCTGAGGGGGTCAGGTCGCCGGAGGGGTGGTTATGGATCACGACGTCGCCGCTCGATGCGCGAACAATGATGGCGGGCACCGCCACCTTGCTGCCGCGGGCGATGGTTTCCGCTTCACAGACGACGCCGTCGACGTTGGTGTGGCCGATGAAGAACACTTCGTTGCCGCTGGCGGCGGCAATCTCGTGGCGCATCAGGGCGCGGCAATCAGAGGTAAATTGAGTTTCCATAAGGTCAGATACAATAGCACACCGCACAAAAAAAGGCACCGGGGAAACCGGGTGCCTACGGCGGCGTGGAGCATGAAAGCGGTCAGTTCAGCAGAAGCCCAACGGCACCAGCTCCCAGGATAACGAACATCGGAGTGATTTTTGTCCAGTTGAAGATCGCAAAGCCGACCGCCAGGATCAGAAACTCCTTCACCCCCGAGAGAGACGAAACCCCCAGGTTCCAGGCGGCTGCCGCGACCAGACCGACCACGGCCGGAAGCAGGCCGTTAAGGGTGCTGCCGATGACATCGATTTTCTTCAGGCGGTCATAATTACGGCCGACGACCAGCATCAGCAGTACGCAGGGGATAAATATAAAGACGGTGGCCACAAGGGCGCCCGGAAAGCCGCCGGCCCGGAACCCGGTAAAGGTGGCCAGCATCGCCAGCGGTCCGGGGGTCAGCTGCGACAGCGCCAGACCGTCGAGAAACTGGCGCAGGGTCAGCCACCGGTACTGTTCGACCATGATATGGTTCAGGAGCGGAATCAGCACGTAACCGCCGCCGACAAACATCAGGCCGATGCGGAGGTAGATCCAGGCGATCGTAAACAGGGAGGTCATCAGGAGAGCCTCCGGCGGAGACAGGAACTGCAGAGTGACCAGAGCGCCGCCCCCAGAAGGATCCAGGCGGCATTGAGTTTGAGGAACACCGACGCGCCGAAGGCGGCAAGAGCCATCAGGGCGCCGCCCCCCCCCCTGATCTGCTTGCGGCCCATATCGATGGCGACCACGACGATCAGTCCGATGATCACCGGGTTGGTACCCTTGAGGGCGGCCTGCAGCTGGGGAAGTTTGTGGTAGGTGAAGTAGATCCAGGAGAGCAGCGATATCAGAAGAAAGGAGGGGAGGATAAAGCCGACCGCCGCAATGATCCCGCCACGGATGCCGCGCAGGTGGTGGCCGGTAAAGGTGCAGACATTGAGCGAAAAGGGCCCCAGAATCTGGCCGAAGGCCAGCCCGTGCATAAATTCTTCCGCCGAAATCCACCCTTTTTCGCGGACACAGATCCGCTCCACCATCGCCACAATGGCCATTCCGCCGCCGAAGCCGGTCAGGCCGATGGTGGCAAACGTCAGGAAAATATCGGTCAGACGGACCTTTTGTGCGGTGTCGTTCATGCCGGATGTATAGCAGGAAGAGCGAAGCGGCGGCAAGGGGAAATAGTGATGTGGGGTGCTCGGGAAAAACCTGCAGCCAGAGCTGATAATGTAGGTGGGACAGAATGCCGGAGCGCAAGGATCATAATCAACGACTAAATGAGCCGATGAAATAGAAACCAAGATGGAAAAACGGGTTGCGTTCCCTGGGCAGGTCGGGCCCCAAAAATCGGTAAAAGAGATCTGTCCGCTTTTTACTTGTTTTTGCATGCTTTTTTGCTACTTTGTTTCTGCAGGATCGTATGAACAGGGGCGTGTGTGGGGTAAAGCGTATGACTGAATGGCAAACCTGAAAATGAGCCGCTTCCTCTCCCGTAAACATACCGGCAATAAACCATACCCACAGGGGCTGCATGTTGTCGCGCTCTTTGAGGGTGCCAAGGGGGTGTTGGTTCTCCTGGTGGGCTTCGAACTGCTGTCGTTCATCCACAAAGACATTCACGAGGCGGCCATGCGTCTGGTTGAGCACTTTCACCTCAACCCCGCCAACCATTATCCGCGAATATTTCTTGATGTAATGGAACGTATAAACGACACAAGGCTCTGGGGCATGGCAATAGCTGCAGCTATGTACTCTATCGCCCGGATAATCGAAGCCGTCGGCCTCTGGTTGAAACAAAGATGGGCCGAGTGGTTCGCTATCCTGACCGGCGGCATGTATATCCCGGTTGAGATGTATGAAGTCGCCCATCGTGTAACCTGGCCAAAAATCACCGTGCTCATCGTTAACGTTGGCGTGGTGTCCTATCTGCTGTTTGTACTGATCAGGAATGGCGAGAAGAGTGACGTGAATTCAAGGAGACTCCATGACAAAACCTAAATTTCCTCAGCCCTATCGGCACGACCATGCCCCCATCAGAAACATCAATGAGGTGATAAGCGAACAGATGACGCTCGGACAACGAGCTGCAGACTGGGTAGTCGCGAGGGTCGGCTCTTGGGGGTTTATTACCGGTCAATCCTCCTTGCTCGGTATATGGGCACTCCTCAACGTTACCGCCTGGATAAGGCATTGGGACCCGTATCCGTTCATCCTTATGAACCTTGTCCTCTCGCTGCAGGCCGCTTATACAGCACCCATGATCATGATGAGCCAGAATCGGCAGGCCGCTCGAGATCGCATCGAGGCGCATAATGATTACCAAATAAACCTGAAGGCAGAGACTGAAATAAGGGCTATAATGGAGATCCTCGACGCACAGAATAGTGCCATAGCCGAGCTTCACTCGATGATTGAGGATTTGCACGTCAGGCATATCTCAGGTGGCAGCCCAAGCTAGACTTGAATTACTATTAAGGGGCATCAACACAGGCTGGAACGTCCACAGACGTTTTAAATACAGAATATGGAGGCTTCCTTGACCAACAACAATGCATATCCGGAAGGAGAATTGCTTCTCCGTACCTCTCCGATGCCGGGTGATACAAACGCGAACGGCGACATCTTCGGTGGATGGATCATGTCGCAGATGGATCTCGCCGGCGGCATGATGGCCATAGAAATCACCGGCGGCCGTGCCGTTACGATTGCGGTGGACGCCATGAAATTCATCAAGCCGGTAAAGATCGGTGATGTTGTCTGCTGCTACGGAAAGGTTACCAGGATGGGGAACACATCCGTCACCATCAGGCTGGAGGTCTGGGTGAAGCCCGGTTTCAGGGAGATGAGGATCGACAAGGGAAACGCATATTTCATGGTCACGGAAGCTTCATTCACGTATGTGGCTATAGATCATGAAGGGCGGAAACGACCGTTCACGAAACGTGAGACGCCTGCTCCCTGGCCGTTGCCGCCAAAGCCCTGATAGTGGCGAACGCTGTGGATGGAGGGTGACAAGGTATGTCCGGGTAGAGAATGAGCAGAATGGGAGATGATGACGGCGTCATGTTTACCTGAAAAAGCTGAAATGTCACCAGCCCTTCGAGGATTAAAATCCCGGGAGGGCTTTTTCATTCCTTGGGCCGATGACATCATGGTTGTGAAAAATGGCAAATCATGGCATCGTAAACGAGTTTGTAGATGCCCTTTACAACCCTCCCTGACCGGGAGCGCGAATTTATGAGCAGAGGAGCCCCCATGTCCTTCCGTACCATTGAATGGCGCGATGACGCCGTGATCATGATCGACCAGACCCGCCTGCCGGGCGAGGAGATATACAACACCTATACCGATTTCCAGTCGGTGGCCGAGGCGATCAAGGGGATGATCATCCGGGGGGCGCCGGCGATCGGTGTGGCGGCTGCGATGGGTGTTGCGCTGGGCGCGCGGTCGATCATCGCCGATACCCACGAGTCGTTTTTTCGCCAGCTGGACAACGTCTGTGACGTGCTGGGGCGCACCCGCCCGACCGCAGTCAACCTCTTCTGGGGGCTGGAACGGATGAAGAGGGTCGCGGAGGCCAGCCGGGAAAAAAGCCTCGATGCGATTCGTGAGACGCTCAAAGTTGAGGCGATCCGGATCGAGCAGGAGGATCTGACGATCTGCCGGAACATCGGCAAATGGGGGGCGACGCTGATTCCGGAGGAAGCCACCGTCCTGACCCACTGCAATGCCGGGGGGCTGGCGACTGCCGGGTACGGCACCGCGCTGGGCGTTATCCGTGCCGCCCATGAAGCGGGGAAGAGGATCCAGGTTTTTGCCGACGAAACCCGCCCCTGGCTGCAGGGGGCGCGCCTGACCGCCTGGGAGCTGATGAAAAGCGGTATCCCGACGACGCTGATTGCCGACAACATGGCCGGTTTCTTCATGAGCCGCGGCGAGATCACCTGCTACGTCGTCGGCGCCGACCGGATCGCCGCCAACGGCGACACCGCCAACAAGATCGGCACCTATTCCGTCGCGGTGCTGGCCAAAGAGAACAACATTCCGTTCTATGTCGCCGCTCCGGTTTCAACCCTTGACCTGACTCTCTCCGATGGCGGCAAAATCCCGATCGAGGAGCGCCCGGCGAGTGAAGTAACCCAGATCAAGGGGGTTGCGATCGCCCCGGAAGGGGTCCGGGTCCGCAACCCGTCGTTCGATGTTACGCCGGCCCGGTATATTACGGCAATCATCACCGAAAACGGCATCGTCACAGGCGACTACCGCAGCGGACTGCGCAAGGTAGCGGGACTCTGACATGCATATAGAACGCTTCTCCCAGGAGTTCCGCAGTATCGTTGCGGTCTCCGATCCCGCGGAGCGACTGCAGGGATTGGCTGCGTTCCTTGAGGCGCACGGGTTTCAGCACGGCACCCGCACCGCTGAAAACATACTGCTGCTCCGGGGTGTATTCACCATCGAAACGCTGCACCGCATTGTCGTCAACGCTCTCAAGACCCCCTCCCCCGACCAGGCCCTGAATTCCTTCGAACGGCTGATCGGCGTTGTCTCCCCTGAAAACCTGTCCGAACTGGCGGAGCGGAAGAAGAGTCTGGCCCAGTGCATCCTGCTCTGCGGTTCATCACCGTTTCTCGTGAATCTGATGTACAAATCCCCCGATATTCTGCGCTGGCTTTTTCTGGAGAACGGCATCGATCTGTGCCGCACTTCCGAAGAGATGCAGGCCGCTGTACAGGCCACCGTGGATGAATCGACCGATTTCACCGCGCTGCAGAAGGCACTGCGCTGTTTCAAACGGCGTGAAATTGTGCGGATTGCCGCGCGCGACCTGAATGGACTGGCTCCGCTCGAAGAGGTCATGGGTGAACTTGCCGACCTTGCGTCGTCGACGCTGCAGGTTGCCTACCAGGTCTGCCGGCGCTGTCTGACGCGTGAACATGGCGTCCCGCTGGTGTCGGAAGACGGATCGACCCCGCGCGAGGCGGAGATGACCGTGATCGGCATGGGCAAACTGGGCGGCCGGGAGCTGAATTTCTCTTCCGATATCGACATCATCTACTTCTATGAGTCGGACAAGGGGAAGACCGCCGGCGTGGAGAGCGGCTCCGGGGGGATAAAAGGGGTGGTTTCGCTGCATGCCTACTTCAACAAGCTGGGAGAGATGGTCAGCAAGGCGCTTTCGCAGGTAACGGAGGACGGGTTCGTATTCCGGGTGGATGTCGGCCTCCGTCCGGAAGGAAAATCGGGCGACATGGCGGTTTCACTCCGTTCGGCCGAGATCTACTATGAATCCTGGGGGCAGTCCTGGGAGCGGACCGCGATGCTGAAAGCCAGGCCGGTGGCCGGTTCGCTGGCGCTTGGCGAACAGCTGCTCAAAACCCTGCAGCCGTTTATCTACCGAAAATATCTCGATTACAACCTGATCGAGGATATGAAGCAGATGAAGCAGAAAATCGATGCTTCATTGGCCCGCTCCCGGGAAGGGGAGATCAATCTCAAGCTCGGTCGCGGCGGGATCCGCGAAATCGAGTTTTTCATCCAGGCGCTGCAGTTGGTGTATGCGGGCAAAAACCCGAAACTGCGGGAACGCAACTCGCTCCTCGCCCTGGATACGCTCCTGGCGGCCAATCTGCTGGGGGAGGACGACCATCGCCAGCTGCGGGAGGCATATCGTTTTCTCCGCTCGGTCGAACACCGGATCCAGGTGGTACAGGAACGTCAGACCCACAACCTGCCGGCCAGGGAGGAAGAAATGCTGGCGCTGTCGCGGCGCAGCGGCTATCTCCGCGCGGGCGGGCTGGAGCGCTTTCGCGAAGTGCTGGAAGAGCATCGCGGCCATGTGTCCTTCATTTATGGCACCCTCTTTCATTCGCGGGACGAGAAACTGGAGCAGGAGGTCCATCCGCAGGTCCTGTTTATTCTCGATCCGAAGGCGGATTCCGATCTGGTCAAGGATATGCTGGCTGAACGCCATTTCGAGGATGTCGACCGGGCCTATGACAACCTGATCCTGCTCCGGAGGGGGCCGATAAAAGCGAATCTGACCGAACGGAGCCGCCGGGTTCTGGAAAAAATCACGCCGCTGCTGATCCAGGAGCTCTTCGAATCTCACGATCCCGATCTCGCGCTGATCAATCTGGAACGGTTCATGGCGGTCATCGCCACCCGCTCGTCCTATTACGCCCTGCTGGCCGAAAATCGCGCCACGGTCAAGTTGCTGGTGTCACTGTTCGGCATGTCCGAATTCCTCTCCAAGATTTTGATCAGTCATCCGGAGCTGCTGGACAGCCTGGTTGCCGGCAGCGGTTCGTCCGTTGCCAAAACAAAGGAAACGATGGCGGAGGAGCTGGACGGGCTGCTTGAACAGAGCGACTATTTCGAGGATCACCTGGACATTCTGCGTCGCTACCGCAACGAGGAATTTCTGCGCATCGGCCTGGGCGATATCCATGGCCGCCTGCTGCAGGGCGAGGTAACCTCGCAGCTCAGTCTGTTGGGAGAAGTCTGCCTGGCGGCAGCTTTCCGCCTGGCGGTCCAGGAACTGAAACGTTTCGGCCGCCCGACCTGGCAGCGCGCCGAGGGCGCCGCCGTGGCGAACCTGGCGATCATCGCCATGGGAAAGCTTGGGGGGGGCGAACTCAACTACCACTCGGATCTGGATATCATCTTTGTCTACGATCACCAGGGGTATACGGACGGCGAAAAACAGATCTCCAACCACGAATATTTTGCCAAGCTGGCCCAGAAGATCATATCGGTCCTGACGATGCAGACCCGCGAAGGGTACGTCTATAAGATCGACACCCGACTCCGCCCGTCCGGGAATGCCGGCCCGCTGGTGACCTCGCTGGAGTCATTTCTTGACTACCACCGCAAGGAATCCCAGATCTGGGAGCGGCAGGCCCTTACCAAGGCCCGTGTGGTATTGGGCGATGAGAAGCTGGCCGGCCAGTTGCACGATATTATCCGCAGCACGGTGTATGGCGCAACGATAGATGATGAAGGGCGTCAGGAGATTCGTCGCCTGCGGATGCGGATGGAACATGAACTGGCCCGGGAAACGGATAGCCGTTACAACATCAAAACCGGGCGTGGGGGGATGGTGGATGTGGAGTTTGCCGTCCAGTATCTGCAGCTTCGTGAGGGGTACCGCATACCGGAACTGCGCACTCCCAGCACGGTTGTTGCGCTCAAGGAGATCAGTACGCTGGGGCTGTTGCCCGACGGGAGCGCCCAAACACTCCTGACCGGGTACAAGTTTCTGCGCAAACTTGAAAACCGCCTCCGGATCATCAACGACTATTCGGCCAATGA
>JBAVTM010000127.1:0-2382 GCA_049696195.1 Desulfuromonadaceae bacterium
AAACAGTTTTCGGTTGTCCACGATTTTTCCCGATATATGGCATACGACGATGTTGCCATCGAAATAACAGCCCCCGTTACAATGGATCTTAAGCATAAAAACTATTTCCTCACCGAGCAGAAGCCGATAAAAAAAGACGGGAAGCAAACATGGCGATGGACATTCCAGAACAAAATTCCGGAAAAGTGGACTCCTTCCGACAGTGGCATTTCGGTGGTCGGCGACGAACCCTCCCTTTATGTTTCTACCTTCAATAGCTACAAGGAGATTGCCGAGGCATACGGTGTCCGGGCCATGCCGAAAGCTGCCGTTACCGAAAGGGTGAAGAAGCTGGCATCCGAAATCGCGGCAGACAGGACCACACCTGAGTTGCAGGCGCAGGCCCTCTATGACTGGGTGGCGAAAAACATCTCCTACGGTGGCAATTGTATTGGTGTCGGCGCAGTTGTACCCCGAGACATTGATGTTATTCTCGACAACAGGATGGGCGATTGCAAGGATCATGCAACCCTCCTGCAGGCGTTGCTTGCGGCGAAAAGCATTGATAGTAATCAGGCGCTTATCAACGCTGGTACCCTCTACCAGCTACCAAGTATCCCGGTCGTATCTTCGATGAATCATGTCATCAACTTTGTCCCGAGTTTGAATCTCTTCCTAGATTCCACCTCAACATCTACGCCGTTCGGCATGTTGCCTATCGTCCTGGGCGAGAAGCCGGTTCTGCTGGTATCCAATTACCGCGAGGGGACAAAGACGCCGTCTACGGCCCAATACGGACACGAGCAGATTCTGCGGACGAAACTCCGTATCAACGCGAACGGTTCCGCCACGGGCAGTATGGACCTGAGAATGAAGGGACTACCCGGCATCAGTGCGCGGGCGGCCTGGCGTAACTTCCCGCGCGAACAGGAAGAGTTTGCGGCCAAGAAGATGCTGGAAGCGCAAGGTTCACACGGCACAGGGATCATTACCAAGGATGACCCTACTGCCCTGCTTGATTCGTACAACTTCTCCATTGCCTTCAACCTGGAGGACTACGTACCCGTGGGAAGTGCCACAGGAATTCTGATTAGGCCAGCAGCAGTGTCGTTTCTGCCTATTGAAGGATTTTTGCAAAACGCATACGGGCCATTGCCAAAAAAACAACATATATGCGTGGGTGGGAAGAGTGTCGAGGAATATGAATTGGAGTTTCCGGAGTCGATGAATATTGTCGCCATTCCGAAGGATTTTGCGGTGTCCGGTGCTATTATCGATTACAAGGCGACCTATCGGAAATCGGCCAATACGCTTACGGTGCGGCGGGAACTGAAGGACAAAACCGCATCAAACATTTGCTCCCCTGAATATGCAGCTGACTATAAGAAAATCATGCTTAGCATTGCCAAGGATCTGAAATCACAGATTCTTCTTAGCGATTGACCATGTTTAAGAATCCCGATAAATAGGGACGATCTCAACATGGCTTACGACCCGCCCCAAAAACCGGCGGGTCAAAGCCATGCCCGTTGGCGGCAAATCATTTCAAACGCGAAAGGATAAGTATGAAAGTATTAGCGATATTCACTAGCAACGAAATCACGAAGGAAATGTATGAGTCCCTGCGAAAAGAGATCGGTTGGGAGGCGCACCCACCACCGGGTGCCATCTTTCATGCAGCAGGGGTGGACGAAGCAGGCCATATGCACGTTGCTGATGTCTGGGAATCAGCGGAGGCACTCAAGAGCTTCGTTGATTCCCGCTTGCTACCCGCCATGCAGAAGCTGCGCATTTCGCCACCAACCGTCAGCGTCTATCCAGCGGTCAACATAAACGCATATCCGGCGGTCGAGAAGTTAGTTTTGCGTTGAATGACGATGCCTAACCATGCGCTGAAGGGTAAAAAACATCCAAGCGGGCCTGCTCTGAAGTTATTGGATCTGGTCGAACGGAAGGGCTTGGAAGCTATCGCCTAATTTTACGCCTGTTGCCAAATTATGAGGACAACATACGCCCCTCTTGGACAACCAGGAGGGGCGTATGTTGTCCGGGATTCAAAAAACAAAAATGGCAACGCCCAACTAGCCACTAGAACCGTTTCGCTGACGCTCTCGGCTCAGCGGCCATGCCCGTAAAGCCGGACATATTTATTTCACTCACGCATTTTCCTGTCTTTGATCAAACCGGCCAAAGCTGCGGATGAAAAAACCGCACCGGCGTAAAAGGTTATCGCTGGACCGACCAACACCCATAAGCCGCCGGCGATGACGCTGGCCGCGAGCAGCGCTATTCCGCTGGCCAGGTTGAACACTCCGAAAGCGGTACCGCGCAGATCGTCGGGTGCAGCGTCGGCAACCAGCGCCGAGAGCAGGCCTTGCGTCGCCCCCATATGCAGACCCCACA
>JBAVTM010000128.1:0-3212 GCA_049696195.1 Desulfuromonadaceae bacterium
CAACGACAGCGACCGCCTGCGTCGGTTCTTCAAGGCTGATCCGCCCGATTTTCCCCGCCCGCAACTCCCTCAAAAAAGCCTCCGCAGCACGGTGTACGTCGATTTCCCCGCCCGCCATCAAACAGCCGAGGCGTCTCCCGATGGTTTCGAGCATGCCGGTCGGCGTTTCAGGCAGCTCAGACAGCTTGTACCGAGATTTCAGCAGTTCCGCATACCTGTTCATCATGTACTCGGCTGCAAAAAGCCCGACACAGGTATAGTCTAGTGCGCTTGCCCCGATGGCGCCGCTGGTTGCCAATCGATATGCGACGGTTTGGTCGCTCATGTCCGGCCAGAGGATGCCGGGTGTATCCGACAGGACAATGCCGTTCCTGAGGTCGATCTGCTGGCCGCAGGTAGTGATCGCCGGCTTGTCGCCGACCTTGGCCATGCATTTACCTGCCAAGGTGTTGATCAGGGTTGATTTCCCGGTGTTGGGAATCCCGAATACCATGACCCGCAGCGGCCACCCCGGTCGTCCGCGATGCGGCACCGCTTTTTGGCAGAGCTTGATCAGCTGCTTTGCGTCGGCGTGCACTCTGGCAGACAGCGGCAAAGCGCAGACCCCCGACTCCCGTTCAAAATGGCGTACCCAGGCCTTGGTGACAGCAGGGTCGGCCAGATCATGTTTATTCAGTACCTTGATGCAGGGCTTGTTGCGGCGCATCTCTTCCAATTGATGGTTGGAGCTCGATGAGGGGAGTCGGGCATCGAGCACCTCGATAATTACATCGATCTTGCGGATCGCCTCGGCCATCTTTTCCTGCGCCTTCCCCATATGTCCCGGATACCATCGAATCGTCATGTGTGTAATTCCTTATTTATTCTAAAAAGCGTTCAAGCTGAAATCTTACCACCCCTAGCCCCTCCTAAATCAGGAGGGGGAAATTTAAGCTCCCCTCATTACAAAGGAGGGGTTGGGGGTGGTTGGGTTTTAATACAAATCATACTTCAGCAGCCGGCATTCAATCGCCCCGTTAAACAGGACGTAGCGCCTGGAGGCCTTGAGGCCGATATATTTTGCCAGCTCAAGGTTGCCGGTCAGGACGTATCCGGTCCAACCGCGACAAAATTTCTTCATGACATCACCAATCTGACAGTACAGCTCCCGCAGATCATCTTCTTCTCCCAGTCGCTTGCCGTAAGGGGGATTGAGGATTACCACGCCCTTGTCGCCCTCCGGCCGGAATTCCTGCAGTGCGGAGTGAAAAAAGTGGATTTGCCCTTCCAGACCCGCCTTGGAGGTATTCCTTCCCGCCAGCAAAAGGGCCCTGCTGTCCAGGTCATATCCGGTTATCAAGCCGGATGGCAGCCTGCGGATGCCCCCTTCAGCCTCTGCACAAATTCTGTCCCAGAGTCCGCTGTCGAAATCAAGCCAGCGTTGAAAACCGAACTGGCGGTGCAAGCCTGGCGGAATATGTGCCGCCACCAGCGCTGCCTCAACCGGAATCGTGCCTGAACCACACATCGGGTCTGCCAGGGGTATGGAACCGTCCCAGCCGGTCAGGGCGACAACGGCGGCAGCCAGGGTCTCACGCAGGGGGGCTTCGTTCCGCTCCAGCCGATAGCCGCGACGATCGAGCGAGTCACCGGAGCTGTCGAGGCTGACCGTACAGATATTTTTATGGAGGTGGACGTTAATGCGTACATCCGGCGAAGCTGTATCTACATTCGGACGGCTGCCGCACGATTCGCGGATACGGTCTACAACGGCATCCTTGGTCTTGAGCGCCACAAAACCTGAATGGGTCAGGGCCGAGTCACGCAGGGAACAATCCACCGCCAGGGTCATGTCAGGGGTGATCAGTTCCTGCCATGCTATCGCATGCACTCCGGTATACAGCTCGGTCGGGCTCGAACAGGGGAAGGTCGCCAGCTGAACCAGCACGCGACTGGCAGTCCGCAGCCAGAGATTGGTCCGGTAGATTCCGGCCCGGTCGGTGCGGAATGCAACGCCGCCCTTACCCGGCTTCACATCGTCTATTCCGAGAGCCGCAAGTTCGGCGCCGGCGAGCTCTTCGGCGCCGCGGGGCACGGCGGCAAAGCAGTTCAGGGGAAGGTCGTGTTTTGGTATTCTGGGAATTGCCGCAGCAGGATTCCTTGTTGTGGGTGATATCGCCCCATGGCCGGTTACTTTTGCAGTTTGTGCGGCCGGACGTACTCCCGGGCGTAAAATATGATTCGATTTACTCATTGCTGCTCCCTGTTTCTTTTGCCCAGACGGTTTCCAAAACCATCCGTGTCTGCGCTTCGGTCCCGCTGTTGTCGATGACCACACTCCCGAAGCGCTCTTTTTCTGAGAGCGGCATCTGGCTGCCTATCAACAGCTCTGCCTGCTCGCGGCTTATGCCGTCACGCCGCATGAGCCGCTCCAGCTGGATCTCGGGACGAACCGTTACCACCCAGACAGTATCAACCCGGTCGGTCGCACCTACTTCAATCAGAAGCGGCGCCATGTAGATCAGTCGCTGGTGGCCGGCTTCAGCTGCCTGAGCGATCTGCTCTTCGGCACGTTTTTTTATTTCAGGATGCAGGATGCATTCAAGCTGGCGGCGTTTTTGGAGGTCAGAAAAGATCAGCGCCCCCAGGCGCTTGCGATCGAGCAGGCCGCCATGCGTCAGTATTCCCGGTCCGAAGAGCGAAACGATCTGGTCCAGTGCCGGGCTGCCGGGCAGTACCGCATCGCGGGCAAGTTGATCGGCATCGATCACCGGTATGCCCCGTTCTGTAAAAAAATGCGCAACAGAACTTTTACCGGTGGCAATTCCGCCGGTCAAGCCGATGACTCTGATTCCGGCCGGCATTATTCGAGCACCTTCAGTTCGTTATAAGCCCGCCGGAAATTGACATCAAAAAAGGCGCGAAACCCCGGCATATTTTCATACTGTGGCAGAGAAAACTGACGCTTGGCAGTCTCAACCTCAAGACCTTTGCCGGCCAGCCGCAGAATTTCAGTGGTGAAGGCGCGGAAGAAGGCTTGAAACTGCAGGATGCCGTCTGTTGTTGTTACATCACCCAAGCCTGGAACAACGGAGCGGGCTTCGATGCTGGCGAGCATTTCCACTGTGCCGATCCACTCCCGGAAGGTGGCGTCTCCCATATATCCGGCGACACCATTATATACGAGGTCGGACGTAAACAGCACCCCCTCCTCGGGCAGATACACAAAAACG
>JBAVTM010000129.1:0-8608 GCA_049696195.1 Desulfuromonadaceae bacterium
CTGCTGGTGATCCCGCTTCAGCTGGTTTATACGCACGGTACAGGCAGTCCCGGCAATCTGTTTAACCAGATACAAGCCGTAGCAACTGAAACACATGCCATATCCAGGACCGACTACCTGCTAACCCAGTTCAGGGTTGTGGCCACCTATCTGCGTCTTTTGATCCTGCCGATCAACCAGAATCTGGACTACGACTACCCCGTGTCTCACTTGCTGTTCGATTTACCGGTGTTTGCTTCCCTGCTGCTGCACATCACCCTGGCAGGGATAGCCATGGCGCTTTTCATTCGTTCAAACAGGGGCTTAAATTCCGGCACCCCAGCGGCCGGCATATCCATGCGGCTGGCATGCCTGGGCATCTTCTGGTTCTACCTTGCCCTGAGCGTAGAGTCCAGCTTGATCCCGATCCATGATGTAATCTTCGAGCACCGGGTATATCTTCCCTCGGTCGGGTTTTTCATGGCTGCGGCAGCATGCATTGCCGGAATTGCAGCGCATCGGCAGCGATATCGCAAGTCTTTATGGGCTGCGACCGTACTGCTCTGTTTAGTTTTTACGGTAAGCACGATTGCCCGCAACCGTATATGGTCAAGTGAAATGGCTCTGTGGCAGGATGTGTTGGAAAAATCGCCGAACAAGGCGAGGGGCAGATACTCCGTCGGAATACTTTATTTTAGAAATACTTTGCCGGAGCAGGCGCTGCCATATCTTGTGAGGGCAGTGGAGCTTCATTCCGGAAAGGAAAAACACTGGGTCGCCCTAAACTCTACGATCTCAATACTTGCCCGGTACGAGGGACGCTGTTCATCTAGCAAGGAATATCATTTGGTTGCCCCGGAAGACAGAAAACCGTGGTGGGCAAACAGTTACAACAACCTGGGGCTGGCGTATGAATTTTTGGGTAATCTGTATCTGGCGAGGGAAAACTACCTAAAGGCTGTAACAATCAACCCGTCTCTTGACCTTGCCTGGTATAATTTGGCTTTGGTGGCGGCACACCAGAACGACACCCCTACTGTTGCATCGTCACTGGAAAAGCTGAGAACAATCAACCCGTTGCTTGAACAGGCTGCTGCAAAAACAATACGGGAGCAGCTGCGCTCAGGGCAAGGCACAATAGGGTCAGAGATCCGCAAATGACGTGTGGCTGTGAAGAGGGGTAGGGAAGATAACGGTTCTCGCCTCACCACTGAAAAAACGAAAGGCGAAGCAGGGATCGTTCCCGCTTCGCCTTTTTAAATTCATCTCCGTTTTGAATAAACGGCCTGTGTTTTATTCGGCAAGCCGTGTCATCGCTCTGAATTTCTTGTAGCGCCCTTCCACGAGTTCGTCACCGGAAAGCTTGTTCAGCTCGGTCAGGTTGCGGGCGATCGCCTCTTTCATGTTTCCGGCGGTTGCCTCGTGGTCGCGGTGGGCTCCGCCGACCGGCTCCTTGATGATCTCGTCGATGACCCCCAGCTTGATGATGTCCTTCGCCGTCGGTTTAAGCGCCTCTGCCGCCTGGGCGCCCTTGGTGCCGTCCGACCAGAGGATGGCGGCGCACCCTTCAGGTGAGATAACGGCATAGACAGAATGCTCCAGCATCAGGATCCGGTCGCCGACAGCGATGGCCAGCGCTCCGCCGGAGCCCCCTTCGCCGGTGATGCAGACGATGATCGGGGTGCGTAGACTCGCCATCTCGCGCAGGTTGCGGGCAATCGCCTCGGCTTGGCCGCGCTCTTCGGCGCCGATGCCGGGATAGGCCCCGGGGGTGTCGACAAAGGTGATCACCGGCAGTTTGAACTGCTCCGCCATCTGCATCAGCCGCAGCGCCTTGCGGTACCCTTCCGGATTGGGCATGCCGAAGTTGCGGTAGACCTTCTCCTTGGTGTCGCGTCCCTTCTGGTGTCCGATAACCATCACCGGCTGGCCGTCGAAGCGTGCCAGGCCGCCGACGATGGCATGATCATCGCCATAGTTCCGGTCGCCATGCAGTTCAATGAACTCGGTGAACATAAGGTTGATATAGTCCTGGGTAAAGGGGCGGTTGATGTGGCGGGCCACCTGCGCGGTCTGCCAGCGGGAGAGGTTGGCGAAAACATCACCCCGCATCTCCTCTACACGGCTCTCAAGTGCGGCCACGTCGGCGCCGATGTCCAGTCCGTCAACAGCCAGCGCATTCAGTTCCTCGATCTTCTTCTCCAGCTCTACAATCGGTTTTTCAAATTCAAGGTAAAACGGGCTTGCCATAATTATCACCTCATCTGTTTACTCAAAAGTGGCGGCATTATACCCTAACAGCCGCTCCACATCCAGCCTTAAATCATCACTGGCTGTTACGTTCATTGCGGCTGTCAGCGGCATGATGGCGCGGCTCCGTCCCGGTATCTGGAACTGGATGCAGGCCGGTACACTCCCCGGATGACGTTCGATGACCTCCCTGAGGAGGGTGATACACTCCGGGAGGGTTTCATCCGTACGCAGGATGAATGACACCTTCTTGGTCGTCTGGGCCCGGGCTTCGGCGAGCAGCTTGATATCTCCCGCCGGACCGCGATCACGCTGGAAGCGTTTGCCGTTATTCTCCTCGCCCCCCTTCATGATCAGGACCTTACACCCTTTTTCGCTCTTTTCGAGCTTGCCGACCACCAATAGCGGGTCATCGGATTTCAACAGCGGAGAGGCGGTTGCGTAGATATCGGAGAAGACGGTGATTTCCACTGAGCCGGTCAGGTCTTCAATCGTTACGAACGCCATCCGGTCACCCTTCTTCGTCGTAATCTCCTTGAATGCGGCGACTATGCCGCAGATCCGCACCTCAGATCCCTCGGGCATTTCCACCATGGTGGCGATGTCGGTGTTGGAGAGGCGTTTGATGTCGTCGATATAGCGATCGAGCGGGTGGCCGGTAATCAGAAAACCGAGCGCCTCCTTCTCGTACGCCAGCTTCTCCTTGTCGTGCCATTCCGGGGTGGCGGGAAGTTTCATGCCGCCGGTGGCATTGCCGCGCGACACCTCTTCCGTTCCGAACAGAGAAACCTGGCAACTGGCCTTTTCCTCCTGGATCTTCTGCCCGTAATTTGATGCCGCCTCCAACCCCTCCATCTGGGCGGAGCGGGTCGCTCCGGTCGAATCGAACGCGCCGCATTTGATCAGCGATTCGATCACCCGCTTGTTTACCCTGCGCAGATCGACCCGCTCGCAGAAATCGTAGAGACTTTTAAACGGCTCGTTCCCCCGCGCTTCCAGGATGGCTTCGATGGCGCCGGAACCGACGTTTTTTACCGCTCCCAGGCCGAAGCGCATCGAGGTGCCGACAACGGTGAAGGAGAGCCCGGACGTATTGATGTCGGGGGGGAGTACCTCGATTCCCTGCTCGCGGCAATCGCTGATGTTCTTGACGACCTTGTCGGTGCTGTCCATGTCGCAGGTCAGCAGCGCGGCCATGAACTCGACCGGATAGTGGGCCTTCAGATAGGCGGTCTGGTAGGCGATCAGCGCGTAGGCGGCCGAGTGGGACTTGTTGAAGCCGTACTCGGCGAATTTGTGCATCAGGTCGAAAATGGCTTCGGCCTTCTTCGGATCGAGCCTGTTTTCCTTGGCTCCGTCAAGGAAGAGCCCCTTCTGGCGGGACATCTCCTTGTCGTCCTTCTTCCCCATGGCGCGGCGCAGCAGGTCGGCCTGTCCAAGCGAATAGCCGGCCAGCGAGCGGGAAATCTGCATGACCTGCTCCTGGTAGACGATGACCCCGTAGGTGTCCTTCAGGATCGGCTCCAGCTGCGGCAGGTCGTAGACCACCTCTTTGCGCCCATGCTTGCGGTCGATGAAGTCATCCACCATGCCGGAGCCCAAGGGGCCGGGACGGTACAGGGCGCAGGCGGCGATGACATCTTCAAAGCAGGATGGCTTCAGTTTGACCAGCATCTCCTTCATGCCGCTCGATTCAAGCTGGAAAACCCCGGTCGTGTTGCCGGCGGTGATCAGGTCATAACTCGCCTGGTCGTCGTCCCGCAGCGTGGTGATGTCGAAATCCGGCACATTCACCCGCACCAGCTTGACGGCATTTTCGATCACGGTCAGGTTTTTGAGCCCCAGGAAGTCGAACTTGACCAGGCCGACCAGTTCGACATATTTCATCGAGTACTGGGTGTTGATCGAGCCGGTCTTCTGGTCCTTGTAGAGCGGCAGGAACTCCTCCAGCTGATCGGGAGCGACCACGACCGCCGCGGCGTGGGTCGAAGCGTGCCGGGTGAGCCCCTCCAGGCAGAGGGCGGTGTCCAGCTGGTCCTTGACCTGCGGGTCGGCAGCGCACATCTCTTTCAGCTGCGGCTCCTGCTGCAGCGCCTTGCTCAGGGTCATTTTCAGATCATCCGGAATCAGTTTGGCGATCCGGTCGACATCGCCATAGGACATGTTCAGCGCCCGCCCGACGTCCCGGACGGCCGCCTTGGCCCCCATCGTGCCGAAGGTGATGATCTGGCAGACGCGATCGCGGCCGTACTTTTCAATCATGTACTGGATCACCTCGCCCCGGCGGTCCTGGCAGAAGTCCACGTCGATATCAGGCATGGAGATACGTTCAGGATTGAGGAACCGTTCGAACAGCAGGTTGTAGGGGAGCGGGTCGAGATCGGTGATCTTGATGGAATATGCGACCAGCGAGCCGGCGGCCGAACCCCTGCCGGGACCGACCGGGATGCCGCGATCCTTGGCCCAGCGGATAAAATCGGAGACGATCAGGAAATAAGCCGGGAACTTCATGTCGCGGATACAGTCCAGCTCGATTTCCAGGCGATCGAAGTACCCCTGCTGCTGCTCCAGCGTCATGTCGGGATATTTGGCCAGGATGGTTTTCATCCGCTCTTTCAAACCCTCCGTCGCCAGGTCCCGCAGCATGTCGTCGTGGTTCTGCCCTGCGGGGGGGTCGAAGTGCGGGAAGTAATAGGTCTTGCCGTCCACCGGCAGGTCAAGGTTGCAGCGTCCGGCTATCGCCAGGGTATTGCCGACCGCCTCCGGGGCGTAGGAAAAGGCCTGTGTCATCTCTTCCGGCGACTTGACGTAGAACTCGTCAACCGAGAAGCGCATGTGGGTCGGATCTTCCATGGTTTTGCCGGTCTGGATGCAGAGCAGCACCTCGTGGGCGCGGGCGTCCTCCCGGTTGAGGTAATGGCAGTCGTTCGTCGCCACCAGCGGCAGCTTCAGCTCGGACGCCACCTCCATCAGGCGCTTGTTGACGACATCCTGCTCCGGGATGGTGTTTTCCTGCAGTTCGATATAATAGCGGTCCGGGAATAGTTCGCTGTACCAGCGGGCGGTCGCAAGCGCCTCTTCCATCCTGCCGCGGCCGCACTGCATCGCCACCTCCCCCTTGAGGCAGGCCGACATCGCTATCAGCCCCTCCGAGCGGCCGGAGAGCAGCTCGCGGTCGATGCTGGGGCGGTAGTAGAACCCCTCCTTGTATCCGGCCGAGGTAAGGTAGGAAAGATTCCGGTACCCCTGGATGTTCTCGCAGAGCAGGATCAGATGGTACGCCGCATCGGAGATTCCCCTGGCGTCCCGTGAAAAGCGCGATTCGGGCGCCAGGTAGAGTTCGCAGCCGATGATCGGCTTGACGCCCGCCTTATGGCATTTGAGATAAAACTCCGCCGCGCCGAACATGTTGCCGTGGTCGGTAATCGCGACCGCCGGCATGTTGAACTCTTTTGCCTTTGCAATCAGGTCATCGAAGCGGATGGCGCCGTCGAGCAGGGAATATTGGGTATGGAGGTGAAGATGAACAAAATCGGCTGATTCCATGGGGATGTTCCTGTAAAAAAGAACGGGAGACTCGGTCTTGAGTTCCCGTTCGGTTGATATGTGGCGCTAGTATGCCCCGATTTCAGCTGTACGTCAATTGTGATATTGTGCTTGCAAATAAGCCGGTTGCCGCTAACATGTCGTAATGGCTCAGTTATTATCTTACCGCTGATTCTTGTGTCTTTTCGGCCGCCTTCAACGCCTCCAGCATCGCCTCCCCCATCCGGGTCGGACTGGTCGCGACGATTACGCCGCATTCCTGCAGGACCCGGATCTTGTCTGCTGCCTTCCCTTTGCCGCCGGTGATGATCGCACCGGCATGCCCCATCCGCTTGCCGGGGGGGGCGGTGACACCGGCGATGAAGGCGGCCACCGGCTTGGTCATGTTATTCCTGATCCACTCGGCGGCAGCTTCTTCGGCGCCGCCGCCGATCTCGCCGATCATGAACACCCCTTCGGTGTCCGGATCACCGTTGAAGAGGGCCAGAACGTCGATGAAATTCATGCCGATGATCGGATCGCCGCCGATACCGACGCCGGTGGATTGGCCGAGGCCAAGGTCCGTCAGCTGTTTGACCGCTTCGTACGTCAGCGTGCCGCTGCGCGAGACGACCCCGATCTTTCCCGGCGTATGGATATGCCCCGGCATGATGCCGACCTTGCACTCTCCCGGAGTGATGATTCCGGGGCAGTTGGGGCCGATCAGGCGGGCTCTGCTCCCCTGCAGAACCGCCTTGACCGGCACCATGTCACGAATCGGAATCCCCTCGGTGATGCAGACCGCCAGATCGATACCGGCGTCGATCGCTTCCATGATGGCGTCAGCCGCGGAGGGAGGAGGAACGAAGATCATTGAGACATTGGCCGCTGTGTAGGTGACCGCTTCGGCAACGGTATTGAAAACCGGGATTCCCTCGATATGGATGCCGCCTTTGCCGGGGGTGACGCCGGCAACGATGGCGGTCCCGTATTCACGGCACTGCTGGGTATGAAACAGGCCGCTCCGACCGGTAATCCCCTGAACGACAATCCGGGAGTTTTTATCGACAAGTATTGACATGGACTATTGTACCTCCCCTCCCAGCATTGCTACGATTCTGGCGGCGCCGTCTCCCAGCGACCTGCCGATCTGCACATTCAGGCCGGATTCCCGGAGCAGTTTCTTGCCTTCCTCGACATGGCTCCCGTCCATGCGGACGACGATCGGCAGGGTGCAGTTGACCTCGCCTGCCGCCTCGATGATCCCCTGGGCAATGACATCGCAGCGCATGATGCCGCCGAAGATGTTGACGAAGATTCCCTTCACATCGCAATCCTGCAGGATGATCCTGAAAGCTTCGGCCACCTTTTCACGGGTTGCCCCGCCTCCGACATCCAGGAAGTTGGCCGGTTCGCCGCCGCACTCCTTCAGCACGTCCAGGGTCGCCATCGCCAGTCCGGCCCCGTTGACCAGGCAGCCGATCGTGCCGGACAGCTTGATATAGGCCAGGTCATATTTGCTGGCGGAGATCTCCAGCGGGTCGAGCTGCGAGTAATCCATCATGTCCGGGTATTCGCGATGGCGATAGACGGCGTTGTCGTCGAAGGTGATCTTGGCGTCCATCGCCATCAGCCACCCCGCCTTGGTCACAACCAGCGGGTTGATTTCAATCAGGGCGCAATCCTTCTCCAGGCAGGCACGGTAGAGGTTCATCAGCAGTTCGACACAGTCCGCGCAGATCGTGCCGGTCAGCCCGAGCGCCAGAGCGATCTTGCGCGCCTGGTAGGGGCGCAGGCCGGTAAACGGATCTATCGTGTGAGTCAGAATCTTGTCCGGATTCCTGCTCGCAACCTCTTCGATATCTACACCCCCCTCGGCCGAGGCGATCAGGATGTAGCGGGAGCTCTCGCGGTCGAGCGTGATGGAGAGATAGAACTCGCGGGCGATCTCGACCGCTTCTTCCACCAGGATACGGCGCACCTTCAGCCCGTGCGGCCCGGTCTGCTTCGTCACCAGCGAACGTCCGAACAGCTCCTTGGCGAACTCCTGCGCCTCTTCCGGGTGGTGGATCAGCCGGACACCACCGGCTTTGCCGCGGCCGCCGGCATAAATCTGCGCCTTGACGACGCAGCGTCCCCCCATCATTTTGGCGGCGCGCTCAACCTGGTCGGAGGTGAGTGCCACCAGACCCCGTGGAATGGGGATGCCGTAACTGCCGAGAATCTCCTTGGCCTGATACTCGTGAATGTTCATGGTGGGCGCTCCGGCGGATGGATTTGTGGATAAGTATAGCAGGGAAGGGTGACGGTGCAATGGAAGGCGGCGCGAAGGAACCAATATATAAGGTTTGTGAATGGTGAATGGGGGATGTTAATTGTTATGCAGCCGTTCGCGCTGCACCAACTGCGGAAAAAGATAGATCCAGAGCGCCACGACCGCCAGTGTGCCGACACCACCCAGCAGGGCGGCCGGAACCGCACCAAACCAGGCCGCCGTCAGGCCGGATTCGAATTCGCCGAATTCGTTGGAAGTGCCGATGAACACGGCATTGACGGCGCTTACCCGCCCCCTCATCTCATCCGGCGTTTCCAGTTGTACGAGCGCACCCCGGATCACGACACTGATCATGTCGGTCCATCCCAGCACCGCCAGCGCCAGGCACGACAGCACGATTGATTCTGACAGGGCAAACACCACCGTTGCCAGTCCAACTCCGGCCACGGCGGCGAACATGATTTTTCCTACCTGCCGTTGCAGCGGTTTTCGGGTCAGATAGAGCGACGCTGTCACTGCACCGACAGCCGGCGCCGACCGCAGGATGCCGAGCCCCCACGGGCCGACGGCAAGGATGTC
>JBAVTM010000130.1:0-4142 GCA_049696195.1 Desulfuromonadaceae bacterium
GCACCCGGAGATCGTCACCATCGTTGTCAGCGGCCTGAACCAGATCGAGACCGCCGTCCGCTGCATGCGCAAAGGGGCTTTCGACTATTTTGTCAAGACCGATGATCAGGATCGCATGATCGGCGGCATCCTCAGAGCGGTGCGAATGCAGGAGTTGCAGCGCGATCACCGGGAGATGGCCAGCCGGCTCAATTCTCCAGAGATCCGTCATCCCGAGGCCTTCGCCCCCATTGTCACCAATGACCGAGCAATGCGGGCGGTCTTTGCCTATGTGGAGGCTGTCGCCAAGAGCCCTCAGCCGCTGCTGATCACCGGCGAGAGCGGCGTCGGCAAGGAGCTGATCGCCCGAGCCGCCCATTCATTAAGCGGCTGCCGGGGCAAGCTGGTCACGGTCAATGTGGCCGGACTGGACGACACGGTTTTTGCAGATACGCTCTTCGGCCATCTGCGCGGCGCCTACACCGGCGCAGAACAGCCGCGACGCGGCATGGTGGAGGAGGCTGCCGACGGCACCCTTTTTCTGGACGAGATCGGCGATCTTTCCATCCCTTCCCAAGTCAAGCTGCTGCGGCTCCTGCAGGAGGGAGAATACTTCCCGCTTGGCAGCGACCTGCCCAAGAGGCTGAAGGCCCGGATCATCGTCGCCACCCATCAGGATCTGGCGGGAAGGGAAGCGGCAGGCACGTTCCGGCGCGACCTCTACTACCGCCTGCATACCCATCAGGTGCACCTGCCACCCTTGCGGGAACGGCGCAGCGACATCCCGCTCCTCCTGGAACACTTTCTGGCTGAGGCGGCCCGCACCCTGGGCAAGCCGCAACCGGTCCCGCCCAAAGGGCTGCTCCCCCTGCTGACCGGCTACAGTTTTCCCGGCAATGTGCGCGAACTGAAGGCAATGATCTACGACGCCGTCAGCCAGCAGCGCGAGCGGACGCTCTCCCTGGAACTGTTTACCAGGGTCGCGGAGCGCTCCCGCCCGGAGAGCGGAACAAATGCAGCGCCTCCCCAACGACATAACCCCTTTGCCGGATTCGAGGAGCTCCCCACCTTTGGCGATGCCGCGGCCTTTCTCGTGCTGGAAGCCATGGAGCGTGCCGGAGGCAACCAGACCACGGCGGCCAGACTGTTGGGGATCTCCCAACCGGCGCTTTCAAAGCGATTGAAGATGATCAAGGGGTGAGAGTGTCAGCGACGGCGCCCTTTTTCCTATCGCGCGGCTTTTGCCGGTTTTGACCCATAGGTGGTGGACAGATTCGATGAGGCGATGGGTGCGGAGCTCCTGGCCAACCCAGGTATCGTCCCCAATCGCCTCAAGGTCGCGACCCGACCGGCATCTGCTCAAAATCCCATACGCCGACGGATCCGGTACGGGATAACTGCAGCTTTTTATGTTCACATGACGATGCGATGTATGCTAAAAAGGAGGCTTATTTTATTGAATCCGGGGGACTACATGACGGAATACAGACCACTACAGCAACTGCCTGAACCGGCCGGATACAAAGCCGGAGACGTGCTGGTACTGGTAGGAGAGCTATTTGGACGGGGTTATGCCAACGGCCTGGTTGACGAGGCCAGGCGGATCGGCATGACCGTGATAGGCACTACAGTCGGACGCAGGGAGAGTGACGGTACGCTGAGACCGCTTAACGCCGAAGAGCTGACTGCAGCAGAAGCGCTCCTCGGCGGAGCGATCATCAATATTCCGCTGGAGGCCGGCTTTGATATGGAGAGTGTCGACGGCCTCCCATCAATAGCTGAACAGCTAAAAAAAGCCCGCCCTGATGATTTTGCCACGATCAGCTTTATCGAAGGGAGCGTCGAGAAAGCTCGTGCCGCCGGAACCGCCCGGTTTCGTTCCCATCTGGCACTGCTGCAATCCGAACTGATCAGGCGCATACCGACAGATGCCAACATCCTCGTTGCGCATTCCATGGCCGGCGGCATTCCTCGTGCCCGGGTCTTCATGCCGCTTCTGAACCGGATCTTCAAAGGCACCGGCGAAAAATATCTTGCATCGGAAACTTTTTGGAACAGCCCGCTCGGCCGACTCTGCGACGCAAGCTTCAACGAAGTCACGGCGGACACCTTTCGCTATCTGATCGAAGGCACCTTAGCCCTCCGCGAACGGAGTGCCGCTGCCGGAGCCAGGATCGGTTACTCGGCGTACGGCTATCACGGCACCGGAGTACTGGTGAACGGCGCGTATCGCTGGCAGTCCTATACCCCGTATGTACAGGGTTTCGCCAAGATGCGGCTTGAAGAGATCGCCTCAGAGGCCGCCTCCAAAGGGATTCGGGCGACTGTATACAACTGCCCGGAAATCCAGACCAATTCCAGCGCGCTTTTTCTGGGAGTCGAAATATCTCTCTACCCGCTTCTGAGCGCCGTTCGCCGTGAAGCCGGCGCGCAGATTGCCGCTCCTCTTGAGGCCCGCTGTCAGGGAATGCTCAAGGAGGGGGAGACCGTAGCCACCCTGCTGGAGCGCGCTGACACCTATCTTTCCTCCCCGATCCTGGAACGGATCGTGGACTTTTCAACCTGGCCGCAGCACAATACCCGCGAACAGGCCGAACTTATGCTGGCCTGCTCTGCAGAACTGATGGAGATGCATGCAGATCAGAAGCAACTGGTCTGTGCAGAATTATCCAGAATCGTGTTCCTCGCCGTCGGCAGACTGATGCTGCACAGTTCCTGGAACCCTTTCTCGGCGGTTGTATGGCTTAATCACGACATAATCGGCCGGTTGCTGGCCGACCAGCGCGGTACGGGAATTGTATAAATGATATCGCTTCAAAAGGGATACTTATGAAAACTGCAGCAAAATTGATCGCAGCGCTGGTTCTCGCCTCGGCGCTACTCCAGGGGTGCACCACTCCGCAGGTGAACAAGCCTGCCGATCTGCTCTATAAAGAAGGGGAGCAGTTCTTCCAGGATGGTAAGTATGAAGATGCGATTGCCCAGTGGAAAAAGGTGAAGGAATCGTATCAGTCCCCTGAGCTCACCACAAAGGCGGAACTTAACATCGCGGACGCCTACTTCCTGAATAAGGACTATATAGAGGCGGCAGCCGGGTATGAGGATTTTCGGAAACTGCACCCCAAACACCCGCAAGCCGATTTTGCCCTGTATCGACAAGGTATGAGCTATTACAACGAGATTCACAGTATTGACACCGACCAGACTCCGGTAAAAAACGCGCAAACCACCTTCGAATCATACCTGAAACTCTATCCTGAAGGGGCCCAACTGGCAGAGGTGCAGGAGAAATATCGCGATTGCCGGGACAAGCAGCTGCAGTACGAACTGTATGTCGGACGCTTTTACATGAAGAGTGACGCCTATAAAGCAGCAATCGCCCGCTTTGAAGAGTCTCTCAAAATGTTTGCCGACGCGGCGCGGCGCGACGAAGTGCTGTATTATCTGGGCAGGGCATATCTGGAAGATGGTCAGAAAGCGAAAGGGCGTGAAATCTTCAGCCAGCTTGTCCGGGAGTTCCCCGGCAGCGCATACATCGCTGATGCCAACAAGGCCATGGATTCCTTCTTTTAGTGAGAATCTGGCTGCTCGGCATACTCCTTACGGCACTGCTGCCGGTATCGGGCTGCAGCAGGCCGGAGCGGGAGCGCAGTGACATCATTCAAACACTGACGACCCGTGCCAAAGCGATCAACTCACGGAATATGCCTCAATACCTCTCCGTCGTATCGATACGCTACAGCGATAAAGGCAAAACTTTTGCACAGCTCAGGGAGAGCCTGGAAAAGAATTTCAGGGATTTCGAGCAGATCTCGTACGAGCCGGGCACACCTGCCATAACCGTTGACGGCATCGATGCCGGGGCAGCCTGCAGCTACCGCATGAAAATTCAGGTGCAAGGCAAAGAGATGACGCTGAACGGCACCGAGCACCTCAGGCTGTCAAAAGAGTCGGAAGGATGGAAAATCATTGCAGGGATATAAACCGTGACCGGAGACCAGACAACCATAGTGACACTGTTTATCGCTGTCTGCGCAGCATACTTGATCGGGTCAATCCCGACCGGGCTGCTGCTCGGCAAGGCATACGGAATCGATGTCCGCAAGGAGGGGAGCGGCAACATCGGCGCGACCAATCTGTACCGGACCGTCGGCCGCAAGGTC
>JBAVTM010000131.1:0-5194 GCA_049696195.1 Desulfuromonadaceae bacterium
TGTTACCGGGTGTCACGGCAGGGAATCATACTGGCCGCGGAAGGATTCCGGATACGCAACTGCCTCGCGTCCTATATCCATCTTCATTTCGGCAGCAACCCGGGTATCGCCGGAGCATTCGTCGCCGCGTGTAAGCGAAACCTTACCACCCCTAGCCCCTCCTGAATCAGGAGGGGGACGTTAAAAGTTCCCCTCCTTACAAAGGAGGGGTTGGGGGTGGCTGGGTTTAATGTTACAAGTAATATCACTTGGAATTACCGCCGCTATTCATTTCCTGTAACCACCATCTGTTTCTGCAGCCTCTTGTAATAGAAGTTCTGGCCGTACAGTACGGCAATCGGGTTGTGGCCGGTAACACGGTCCTTGACAACCAGGGTTGTGACCGGAGCCTTGGAGTGCTTGTTGAAGAGCATGTCGTGGCCGACGCAGAGGCCGACGATGATGTTCATGTCGGTCCCCATCCTGTTGCAGATTTCAGCCTGTGCAATCGGATTACAGGCCGGTTCGAACGTCCCCGGCCTGACCTTGTCCGATTCGGCCAGCCCCAGCTCCAGCTTGTCGATGCTGCCGGCCTTGCAGCAGACGCTGACCGGTTCAAAGCCTTGTGCAGTCAGTATCTTCGACAGTCGCTCGGTCTCATCCAGCAGACCGATACAGGTCGCCATGCCGATTTTCCTGTATCCCATCAGTTTTGCAAAGGCGATCGTATCCTCTACCCGTGTCCAGCGGGCATTGACCGCATCACTCCCCGGCACCGGCTGATAGCAGAGTCCCTCGACCCGGGCCGCGACAAAGGCGATCTTCGCATCCTCGCTGTCACCGCGGTATTGATCAAACGATTCCTGCACGACATCTCCATAGGCGACAGACGGGCAGTTGCCGGGCCTGGGGGGCGCCTGGGCAGGATCACCGCTCCAGCAATTGGTGGTGCCGAGATTCTGCCATACCGCACTGCACTTCGCACAGGTGACTGATTTTTGCTCTGACATCGGAACTCCTCCTTGAATTCATTATTGTAGGGAGTGGGGGTGCTGATCAAGTGTCAAGAATACGGTCAGGTTTATGTCACGTGGGAGCATATAAACCCGACCTACCCGGCTTCACTCTTTCTGCTCAAGCAGCTCCAGGAACTCCTCCTCGGTCAGGACCGTCACGCCCAGCGCCCTGGCCTTGACCAGCTTGCTCCCTGCTTCCTCACCGGCTACGACGTAATCTGTCTTCCCGGAGACCGAGCCTACCCCATGGCCCCCCTCGTTTTCCACCAGAATGCGGGCCTCATCGCGGGTAAAGCGCGACAGCGCGCCGGTAAAGACGAAACTCTTCCCGGTGAAGCGGCCGCCGACCTTTTTCTGCTCGACGGCGGGCGTTACACCCGCCTCCAGCATGCGCCGGATAACGGCGATGTTTGTCTCATTGTCGAAAAAAGTTCTGATGCTCTGCGCAACCGTCGCGCCGATGTCCCGGATGCTGACAAGCTCCTCGAATGTGGCCCGCTCCAGGTTTTCCAGGCTGCCGAAGGCCTGGGCCAGCGACTTGGCGGTGCGTTCACCCACGTGACGGATGCCGAGGGCAAAGATGAAGCGTCCCAGATCTCTTTCCTTGCTGTTTTCGATGGCGGTCAGGAGGTTTGACGCCAGCTTCTCTCCCATCCGCTCGAACTTCATCAGGTCGTCCCGTGTCAGGTAATAGAGATCGGCCACGCTGGATACCAGCCCCAGCGACAGGAGCTGCTCGATGAACTTTTCCCCCAGCCCCTCGATATCCATGGCGTTGCGCGCCGCAAAGTGCATGATCGACTCGCGGAACTGGGGCGGACAGGCCAGTCCCATGCAGCGCACCGCTACCTCGTCCGCTATCCGGACCACCGCCGAGCCGCATTGCGGGCAATGCTCCGGGGGGAGTGATGGTTGCTCGGCACCGCTGCGCTTGTCCGCCAGTACCCGGACCACGGCCGGGATGACGTCGCCGGCGCGCTCCACCACTACGGTATCGCCGATGCGGATGTCCTTCAGTGCGATCTCGTCCCAATTATGCAGCGTGGCACGGGAAACCGTGACGCCGGAAATCTCCACCGGCCTGAGCAGAGCCACCGGAGTGATCACCCCGGTTCTGCCGACAGAGTGGAGAATCTCTTCAACAACGGTTACCGCCTGACGCGGCGGAAACTTGCAGGCCACCGCCCAGCGGGGAGAGCGGCTCTTTTCACCCAGTTCACGTTGAATGGCAAATGAATCGACCTTGATGACGGTTCCGTCGATTTCATAGGGGAGCAACTCGCGTTGCTGCTGCATCTCTTCGTAGAAGACAACAGCCGCCTCGATACCGGCTGCCGGGCGCACCAACGGATTAACCGGCAGTCCCCACCCGGCTATTGATTCAAAAAAGTCCTGCTGTGACCGGAAATCGGCGCCTTCGACGATACCGGGGGCATAGCAGTAGACCGAAAGCGGGCGCCGGGCGGTAATGCGCGGGTCGAGCTGGCGAAGTGACCCGGCCGCCGCGTTGCGGGGGTTGACAAACGGCGCATCGCCGTTCTCTTCTTTTTCGCTGTTGATCCGGCGAAAGGCTTCCAATGACAGGAAAACCTCGCCGCGGACTTCAAGCAGGCGTGGAATCCGGTCGCCCGAAAGGCGCAGCGGAAGAGACCGGATGGTGCGGATATTCTCCGTAACATCCTCACCGGCAACGCCGTCGCCACGGGTTGAGGCGACCGTCAGCAGACCGTCAGTATAGACCAGTTCCACCGCCAGGCCATCCATTTTGGGTTCACAGACATAGGAAATCGGCTCTTCCGGAGGCAGCCCCAGGTTTTTTTTGACCCGCAGATCAAAGTCTCTGATTTCACCGGCATTGACGGCATTTTCCAGGGAGAGCATGGGGAGGCGGTGGGTCACGGAGGAAAATTTATCGAGTGCGGCACCGCCAACCCGCTGGGTCGGCGAATCGGAGCTGACCAACTCCGGATACTGCGCCTCCAGGCGTTGCAGTTCGCGAAAAAGCGCATCATACTCGGCATCGGAGATCTCCGGCGCGTCAAGGACATAGTAGAGACGATTGTGCTGCTCAAGCTGGCGACGGAGTTCATCAACCCGTGTTCTGGCGGCATCTTCAGGGGGAGCAACATCTAGAAGCGATAACTGCATCGGGTTCCTCGCGGGAGTGGTTGACTTCAGGGCAGGGTACAGTATTATACGGACAAAATCAAATGCTGACGGGGTTGCAGGGCCATATGAATAAATCACAACTCGATGAACTCCACTCCTGGTTCGACAGCTATGTCGAGCCGTTTCTGGCTACCGATGAGGAAGGCGTAAAAAATATACGGCTCAAGATCGAGCATACCCGAAAAGTATGCGAGGCAATGGCGCTCCTGTCCGGGGGCGAGAAGCTTTCGGAGAACGAGTCCCGCATAGCAGCCGCTGTCGCCCTGCTGCACGACGTCGGGCGCTTCCCCCAGTATCGGCGCTGGCGCACGTTCCTTGACAGCGACTCGGACAACCACGCCCGTCTTGCCATCGATGTTATTCGGGGAGAAGACATTCTGGCCGGCCTCGACCCGGCCGAAGTGCTTCTGATTGAGGAGGCGGTCCGGTTTCACAATCTGCTCGCGCCCCCTGCAGTTATTCAATCCCCTACCAGGCAGTATATCGACCTGATCAGGGATGCCGACAAACTGGATATCTGGCGCGTGTTCGTCGAACTGCAGGCTCAACCGCCGGAAGAGCGGGCTTCGGCGGCAACTCTGGGGCTTGAGGACCTTCCCGGAACGATTACCGACGCCTGCGTCGCCGCGCTGGACTCCGGCGCCATCGTCCCCCTTGACACCATCAGATGCTTTAATGATTTCAGGCTTCTGCAAATTTCATGGGTCTATGACCTTACCTATGCGACAGCACGGCGGATACTGAATGAACGAGGCTATATCCCGGCACTGGCTGCCTTCCTGCCGGATCGTGTGGACATCCGTAAAGCAGTAGCGAAGGCACTTGCCACGCTTTCAGCTTGACATATCCGCAGCGGCTTTACACAATGCCGCATTGACCTATCCTAAAGGAGTCCTCGATGTCCGACAACCGCCTCATACCTGTTGATAAACTGCGCTGGAACTGCGATCCGGACCTTCTCGGCTTTGAAACGACCGCGGAGCTTCCCGATTTCAATGATGCCATCGGCCAGAAGCGGGCGCTGCGCTCAATTGAATTCGGCCTGGGAGTTGACGGTTCCGGTTTCAATCTGTACATATCCGGTGAAACCGGCACGGGCCGCACATCAACCATTGGCAGCATTCTCAGCAAACGCGCCAAGGGAGAACCGCAGCCGCACGACTGGGTGTATGTCAATAATTTCAAAGATTCCGATTCCGCGATTTCACTCGATCTTCCTGCCGGAAAAGGGAGCGAACTGGCAGCGGACATGAAGGAGTTGATCGAGGCTTTTCGCAAGGACATCCCCAAGGCGCTCGAAAGCAGTGAGTATGAAAGCAGGCGGGCCGAGCTGCTCGAGAGTTACCAGTCCGCTTCAAACGATCTTTTTCAGGGGCTGGAAAAAGAGGCCGAAAAGCTCGGATTCTCGCTGCAGAGGACCGTCTCCGGACTGGTGATCGTACCCCAGAAAGCCGGCCGCAACTACACCCAGGAAGAATATGATGCCCTCAACGAAAAAAAACGTGCAAAACTGGAGAAGCTGGGAAAGGAACTGACCGAAAAGCTGAATGAGGTGCTCAGGCAGGTACGTGAACAGGAAAAGGCCACAAAGGATGCTCTGGCGCAGGCCGACCGGGATGTCGGCATGTCCTGCCTGGGACACCGCCTTGATCCGCTGAGAGAGAAATACGGTGAACTTGAAAAGGTGCTCAGGTATCTGGAGTCGGTCCAGGAGGATATACTGAACACCCTGGACGATTTCAAGCCGCAGTCAACCCAGCCCCAGATTCCCGGCATCAAGATGCCCCGGCAGGAGCCGACCTTTGACCGCTATCAGGTCAATGTACTGGTGGATAACAAGGATACCGAGGGAGCACCGGTGGTGTTTGAGTCAAACCCGACCTATAACAACCTCTTCGGGCGAATTGAACATGTCATGCAGTACGGCGGCGTGGCGGTGACCGATTTCACGATGATTCGCTCCGGGGCCCTGCATCGCGCCAACGGCGGCTATCTGGTTATCGATGCCCGCGAAGTGCTGATGAATCCTT
>JBAVTM010000132.1:0-3184 GCA_049696195.1 Desulfuromonadaceae bacterium
CGCATGCGCAAGGTGATTTCACCGTACCTCATCGGGCTGGGACTGTTGTTGTCATTCGTGCTGTTGACGCCGCAGCCGGGCGGCGCTACCGAGGAATATGCCAGGCAGACCGGCCAGGCATGCGCTGCCTGTCACCTCGATCCGGGAGGGGGCGGGGAATTGACCGCCGCCGGAAAAACGTTTGCAGGGATGCGCCACAGTACAACAGACGGTTCCAAAACGGGCATCTTCGCCAAAGGGTTCCGGCTTGCAGTCGGCTATATCCATTTCCTGACCGCCATTTTCTGGTTCGGCACGATCCTCTACGTACACCTTATCCTCAAACCGGCCTACGCAGCCAGCGGTCTTCCGCGCGGGGAAGTGAAAGTCGGCATCATTTCGATGATCGTGATGGGGGTAACCGGCGCCATTCTGACCTGCTACCGGATCACCTCCTTCGATACGATGCTTCACACCCGCTTTGGCATCCTCCTGCTCGTCAAGGTTTCCCTTTATTTGGTCATGGTGCTTTCCGCCGCATTCGTCATCACCGTCATCGGGCCGCGTCTCAAGGCAAAAAGGAAAGAGGCGGCATCGCCTGACCTTTCCGGCGAACTGACCCTTGAGGCTCTGGCATCCTGCGACGGGAAAGAAGGGCGTCCGGCCTGGTTTGCTTTCGAGGGTAAGGTCTATGATGCGACGCAGAGCCCCATCTGGAAACAGGGAGTGCATATGGGAAGGCACACCGCCGGGGTCGATTTGACCGAGGCGCTGAAACTCGCGCCGCACGGCCGGGAGAAGGTGACTGACCTGACTCCGGTCGGGGAGCTCGTTGCTGCCGCCCCCCGCCTCGTTCCGCTGCACGAACGGGTGTTTTTCTTCATGGCGCACATGAACCTTACGATTGTCTTCATCATCGTGCTGATACTTTCGCTCTGGCGGTGGGGGTAACGTACTTCACCGGCATCTTATTTCACTCTATTGACCTGCGTCAAAGTTTCCCCGTTCATTATGTGAGATATGTCTGTTGAAGAATTAATGATTCAGTCCAAGTATCCGGGATGTTAATCAATGAGTCTCCCCGACAGACATATGAAATTCTGGACGATAGTACTGCTTGTGGTTCTGCTCTCCCTGCCGTTTTCCGGGCCAGTCTACCTTTCTCAATTAACGGATAGTTCCGGGACAACCCACACAGGATTCGTCTGCGCCCATGAGGATGCGGATTCCGGCCACGAATCCCCTCAGGATGGTCACCGGCACATCAGCCATTGCCATGAGCTGGACGCACCGTGCGACACGACACCCCCCCTTGTCCTTGATTATCCGCCCGTAATTTCCACTCTCACATCATCAGACAAAGGTGCCATGCTTCCCGGCTATGGTACTCCGATCGATATTCCTCCGGAAAAGTGCGGGTGATCCATGCGTGCCCGGCCGGCCGAACCTCACTGCAAAGAGGTCTTCGGGCCGATGCAGGGCTTTCCACCACTTTTTAAAAACTGATGGTCAACCAACACATGAACGGAGAATATCACCATGAAAAATAAAAAACTCATCTCAACAAGCCTGTTAGGAATATCCGCATTTGTCGCTATGTTTCTTGCTTCTCCTCACGCCGCTTCCGCGCATTGCGACACCCTTGACGGACCGGTTATCCAGGATGCAAGAAAGGCCATCGATGCGAAGGACATTACCCCTGTTCTCAAATGGGTAAAACCAAAGGATGAAAAGGCTGTCCGGTCCGCCTTCAAAAAGACGCTTGACGCCACCTCGAAGAATTCTGAAACCGCCAGGAATACGTTCTTCACGACTCTTGTCAAAATCCATCGTGCCGGCGAAGGGGCTCCGTTTACCGGGCTGAAGCCTGCCGGCGCAGTCGAACCGGCCGTTGCCGAAGCGGACAAGGCCCTGGCGAGCGGTTCACCAGACGCACTCGTGAAGCTGGTCACCGACGACGTTGCTGCCGGGATCAGGAAGCGGTACGAGCACGCAGCGGCCACGTACAGGCACAAGGATGAAAGTGTCGCGCAGGGGCGCGAGTTTGTTGAGGCCTATGTCGAGTACACCCATTATGTGGAACGGCTTCATCAGGATGCAACCGGCACAGGTGCCCATGGCGAACACGCTGGACATGGCAAAGTAGAAAAACATAACAATCATAAAAAAGAGTCAGATCACTCAAAACACTGACGTGTGCCGATAGTGCTGACTTTAGCCTGAAAACGCACTGATTCTGCCTGACAGGGACGACTCCATGTCAGGCAGTTTCATGATTTGCAGAGGAGAAATATGTAATATGAATAGAGTCCCGACGAAATCTGTCAGCACCATACGCACAGTTGTTCAGTGGTGTTTTATGCTTTGGGTGGTCGGTATCGGCATCCGTTTCGGCATGTTTGTCAACTCGGCTGAAAGTGGCGCCGCCGCTCCTTTGGTTTCCCGTCCCCCCGGCGTGGAGGGTTTCCTGCCAATCGGAGCCCTGACCAGTTTAAAATACTGGCTGGTTTCAGGTACAATCCATCCGGTTCATCCAGCAGCATTGGTTATTTTTCTGACGATTCTGCTCATGAGCCTGCTTGCCAAAAAATCCTTCTGCTCCTGGCTGTGCCCGGTCGGCACCCTCTCTGAAGTGGTGCACACGCTTGGCCGGCAGGTATTTGGGCGCAATTTCCGCATCTGGCTCTGGCTGGACCTGCTATTGCGGGGCATCAAGTATCTGCTGCTTCTGCTGTTCGTAACGGCTATCCTGCTGAGGATGTCTGCCGAATCGCTCGTCAAGTTCCTGGATGCTCCATATTGGGCTGTCAGCGATGTAAAGATGCTCCACTTCTTTACCGAAATGTCCGTAACCACGATTGCCGTTCTGGCGGTATTGACCTTTTTGTCCTTCTTTTACAAGATGTTCTGGTGCCGTTATCTTTGCCCCTATGGTGCATTGCTGGGGCTCGCAAGCCTCATCAGCCCCTTCAAAATCCGCCGGGACGCGGCCGGCTGCACCGGGTGCCAACGCTGCTCCGCCGCCTGTCCCTCAGGTCTTGTGGTGCATTCCTGCACAGCGGTTTCTTCACCGGAGTGCACAGGGTGTCTCACCTGCGTGGCGAATTGTCCGGAACGGGACGTTCTCGCCATGCAACCCGTCTTCTGGAAACAACCGCTCCCGGTGTGGGTTTTTCCCGCAGTCGTTGTGCTCATCTTCATGGCC
>JBAVTM010000133.1:0-4209 GCA_049696195.1 Desulfuromonadaceae bacterium
GACTTGACGGCCGCAAAAAAGCGGGTAGCCTTATAGAGGCCGGCACCAAACATGAAGGAGCACGACGTAGCTTGAAGGTTTTAAACATGTTCTGGTCTTTATTCCTGAAGGAGGGACGGATGCCTGAGAAATCAGGTTCTTTGCACTGGTTGATTGCTCTTGTTTTCGTTGTGCTTTTGTTGTTTTCGTCAGGCAATGCCGAGGTGGCAAGCGCCGGTGAAGGCTCGTCCACACAGCCCGCACCTGCAACGCAGACTGCACCGGAAGCGCCGCCGCCAACAGCGCCTGAGCCGCTGCCGGCACCGGCGGAGTTGACTGCGCCTGCAGAAGCACCCGCCAAGCAGAAAGAACCCAATCCTGCAAAAACGATCATCAAGGAAATCTCGACCGAGGTCAAAAAGGACGTGGATAAGGTCCACGAAAGTCTCGAACAGGGTATCCTCGAACAGGTAATCCAGTTCGACAACTTTTTCGGCAATCCCAAGCTCGATGTAGAGCGGAAGACCGGATATCAGCTCCACTTGCGGAGTTTTGTCAGGGTGGAAAAGATGGGAGTCCTGAAGTATGGGGAATCGTTACGGGCCAACGTCTCGCTTTCCAGAATCAGTGAACGGTTGCGCATATACATTACGGGCGAGAACACGCCGGAAGCCTCAGCTCCCAGACTCCCGGAGGACCCGGGTAACCCCACCTTCGACCGCCCGGTTGTGACTGCCAGATTAGCCAATACGGAGCTTCGCTTCGGGTTCCTGCAGACACCCTCAACGAGCCTGTTTCTGGGAGCCGGGTTCACACTCGTCATTCCTCCGGTGGCCTTCGTACGGAGCCGCATCCAGCACACCCATCACATCAACGATGTCACCCTTCTCCGGTTCGGAGAGACTCTCTTTGTAAACAATGTTCTGGGGCCGGGAGAGACCAGCGAATTCGGTGTGGAACATATGCTCAGCCCGAAAACACTTCTACGGTTGTCCACTGCGGGAACTCTTTCCTTTAAGATCCAGGGAATGGATTGGGGAACGGAACTCGCCCTGCTGCATCAGCTCTCCTCCAAGAGTGCAATAACTCTGGCGGGGGGCGTCAATGGCAATACGAGCTTGAATGACTTTACAAGCAGATACTGGCTGCTCGCGCGCTATCGTCGGAACTTCCTGAGGAGTTGGCTCTTTTACGAGCTGGTGCCTGAAATTTCCTGGCCGAGGCAGACAGACGGGCGGTTCCCTACCAACTACGCCATGACTTTCGTCCTGGAAGTCGTGTTTAAGGGAAGCTCCACCGAAAGGGGGAAAAATCCGTGAATCCGCGAGCAGGTGTCCCGCAGGATTCGGTGGCAAGGCAGGTTAATCACTTCACCTTGTTCGACTTCTTCTCTTTTTTAACCTTCTGATCTTTCTTCACCTTCTCGACTTTCTCCTCCTTCACTTTTATCCTGGTTTTGCTAACCCTGACAATTCCCTGGTCGAAAGGGTCCAGCCCCTGGAGGGAGGCCTTGGCAATTGCGTGAAAACGCCGACCGCCGCCGTAAAGATACATCACATCCTTGTTGATCAGATCGGCAATCCCGCAGAGCGCCTTCTGCCTCGTTTTCTCGTCGGTGCTCTGCTGCTGGGTCGCCAGCAGCTCGTCCATCGCGGGGTTCTTGTAACGGCTGAAGTTGAGCCTTCCCTCGGAATGCAGGCATATATTCAGGTAGGGCCCCATGTCCCTCAGGTCCATCATCCTCCATCCGGATATGTCATAGTCGCCGCGCATGACCCGCACTACCTGCTGCGACTCGGCCAGCAGAGTAACCTTCAAGGTTACGCCGATATCCTTGAACAGTCTCTGCATGATCTCTCCGGCCTCACGCCCCCGCTGGGTGTTGGTCTCCAGAAGTTCCAGGTTAACCGGTTTTCCGTATTCGGCAAGAAGTTGCTTCGCCCTGGCCGGATCATATTCCCGATACCCGCGGTCGCCGCAGGAGAGTGTTCCGCCGAACGGATCCCTGGCTACGGGAAGGAATCCTTGATAGTCGGACTTCAGATATAGATCCTGATTCCAGGCATGGGCCAGGGCGCGGCGCACGCGTACGTCGTTCAGGGGAGGCTTGTCGGTATTCATGATGAATGTGTACGGACCGCTGGCATCGGCGCTGTAGATTTTGAGTGACGGGTCTTTGCCTGCCTGGAGGATGTGCGGCCACCAGTCGGTCAGGATTACGTCGGTTCCACCGGAGAGGAGCCCGGAGAAACGGGCCTCTATGTCGGGGACCGGACGGAAGGCTACGGTGTCCAGGTAGGGTATCCCCTTTTGCCAGTAGTTGGGGTTTCTGACCACCACAAGGCGGTCCTTGGCGATCCATTCCTTGAAGATGAACGGGCCGGTGCCGACTGGGGCGCGGTTCTGCGTATTTTCACGCACCGCCTTGGGAGAGGGGATAAAGGCACCCGTCCACTGCGCGCTGCTGAGCATGGGCAGGAACGCGCCCCAAAGGTGCTTCAGGGTGAACAGGAGGGTGTAGTCGTCGCTCTTGGTTACGGACTGAACCGACTCGATATATTTTGCTCCCGAGTAGCGATTTTCGGGTGCGAGAATTCTCTGCCAATGCTCCACCACCGAGTCGGCATTGAACGGGGTCCCGTCATGGAATGAAATCCCCTGGCGAAGCCTGATGGTCCAACTCCTGCCATCTGCCGACGGAGTGGCGGAAAGGGCAAGTTCGGGGACGAGTTTCCCTTTCCGGTCCATTCCGAAGAGCCGTTCCTCGACCGCCATGACGACGCTACGGTCGCCGGGTTGCAGATATACCGCCTTGAGCGGGTCGAAACCGCGGAACTCGAGATCGACACCTACAGTCAAGGTCTTGCCGGGCTCCGGTTCCAGAGCCAAGGCATTCCCGGCGTTCCCGAGTATCGCCAGTGCCGAAAGAAGCAACAGTTCCATCAGCGCGGCGAAGTGGCAGAACATGCCGCTCCGTCCCCTGCGCATTATCACCTCCACTGCTGCAAAAAAAAATTCAGACTAATTCTATCGCAGATTCAGAAATTGTCATATCTTCGCAGGTGGAGTACCCGTTTAAATAGACCCTGCTGCAGAGACAAAAAAACCCCATTCTTTACAGGAACGGGGCTTTTTTGCGTATACAGGTTGCGGTCAGTTACTTCTTCGTTTCATCCTTCCTGACTACGACCATCGCGTCGTTCAGGATCTTGACTCCCGCCTTCGAAGCGGCGATGGAGCCGGTCAGGCTTTCGCGTGCCAGACCCGGGTTATGGAAGCCGTCTGAATTCTCGGCGGTCCAGTATTCCCAGAGGACATGGGCTTCCTCATGCTTCTCGCGGGCCTGGGCCAGGACGCTCTCGGTGACCCCCATGCGCTGGGCGATGGCATAGCTGTCGATCAGCTGGCCGAGCCAGTACTCCGCCTTGCGCATCTTTCCCTTGGTGTAGTTGATGACGGAATCCAGTTCATACTGCTTTTGCTCGACGGTGTCCTTGGCATGTGCATGACACCCCAGGCAGGCCGCCTTGACGTTCTGCTTCGGTTTGACCACGCCGTGGGTCGAGAACATCTTGCCGTCTTTTCCCTTCATCCTGGGCATATGGCACTGGTGGCACTGCACACCGGCCTTGTCGTGGACGCTGCCGGCATAGGTCTCGGCCTCGGGGTGCTGGAACTTGATCAGGCGGGCGCCGGTAACGGCGTGCTTGAAGTCGAAAAAGTCCAGATCCTTGTAATGCTTCAGCAATTGCAGGGCGTTTTTGAGCGGGAAGTGATTGGTGCGCTGGTCGTCATATTTGACCGCCTTGCCGTCGCTCCACTGGGTACCCGCGCCGCAGGCGTACTCGACATGGCACTGGGCGCACATCATGCGGGAATCGGTTTTTGACATCACACCGATCTTGCGGAATCCGTCACGGAAGGAGATCACCTTCAGGTCGGTTGTGCCCCCTTTTGAAAAGATGTTCTCCTTGGTGTCCCGCTCGATCGCCTGGATCAGCCCGTCACGCACCACGCGCGGCTGGGTGCCGTGTGGGTCATGGCAGTGGATGCAGCCCACCGCGTTGTTGGTGTCCTTTGCCACGTCAACGATGTTGGAGGTTCGGTCCCATTTGGCTTTGGGATCCTTGTCACCCATGAACTTCCACTTCAGGATATGGTCGGAGGTCTTGCACTGGATGCAGGTCGGGTTGCCTGCCATCGCGGTTTCCTTCAGCTTGTAATCCTTCC
>JBAVTM010000134.1:0-3747 GCA_049696195.1 Desulfuromonadaceae bacterium
AAAAACGTAAAGAAGCAGTACACCAGCGGTGATGATGTTGTTGAGGCGCTGCGCGGTGTGGATATAAGCATCGAAGCCGGTGAATTCATTACCATCATGGGGCAGTCCGGCTCCGGCAAGAGTACCCTGTTGTCGGTCCTGGGCGGGATGAATCATCCCACTTCGGGTGAGGTAGAGATGGCGGGCGTAAAGCTGTACCGGCTTCCCGGCGAGAAACTGGCCGATTTCAGGGCGCAGAACCTGGGGTTTGTCTTCCAGTCATTCAATCTGATCTCATATCTGACCGCCTGCGAGAACGTCATGCTGCCGCTGGCCATCGTCAAAATGAGTACGCCGGCAAAGAGGGCCGCCGCCCGCCAGGCTTTGGAACGTGTCGGTCTTGGCGGCAAGCTCGATCGTCTCCCCAACCAGCTCTCAGGAGGAGAACAGGAGCGGGTTGCCATTGCGCGGGCCATCGTCAATAATCCCCATATACTCCTGGCGGATGAACCGACCGGCAACCTGGATTCGAAAACCAGCGAAGAGGTTATGGCCCTTTTCCGTGAACTGAACGACGCCGGCCAGACCGTGGTCATGGTAACGCACAATCCCGAGAACGGAGCATACTCAGACCGGACGATCCATCTTAAGGACGGCAGTGTGGAATATTCTTCCATTGCTGTTTAATCAGGCTCTTAGTTGCAATTGTACGGTAATGTGGTATCTGTAACTGGTTCGATGCAGGCATTATCCGTTAAGTAAGGGATAGAGTAATAAATCTCATGGCAAAAACATCAATAGTCCGGCCACTCATCCTGCTATTCTCCGTCATCGGCATCAGCCTGCTTCACTATCTGACACCGCTTCATCTCCCCTATCTGCACGACATTTTTCAACGTCTGTACTATCTGCCGATCATCCTGGCAGCTCTCTGGTATGGACTCCGGGGTGGGCTCGTCTGCTCACTGGCGGTAAGTGTAGTCTATGCCCCGCATATACTTTTTCAATGGGGCGGTCCTCCGACCATGGAGATGGAGAAATATCTTGAGATTGTGATGTACAACATCGTCGGTGGTGTAACCGGCCTGCTGGCCCAACGGGAACGCGAACGGAGCCTGGAACTCCAGAGAACTGCCGAGGGGCTGAAGAACTCCTACGCGACCTTGCAACACCAGTCTGAACAAATTATTGCCATCGAGGAACAGCTGCGTCGGGCGGAAAAACTCTCTACTCTGGGAGAAATGGCGGCGGTACTGGCACATGAGATCAGGAATCCCTTGGGTTCCATTCGCGGCACGGCCGAGATCCTTCGTGACGACTACCGGCCGGGTGATCCCAAATATGAATTCATAGAAATCCAGATCAAGGAGACCGAACGACTCAATCATGTCGTTGAAGACTTTCTGCGTATAGCTCGGCCGCAACCGGGTGAAAGGAAAGTATGTTCCCTGCGGGAAGAGTTGGAAACAATTGCGTCGCTGGTTGCCGGCGATGCCAGGCAAAGAGGCGTATCGCTGACGCTGGACAATGTACCGGCAGAGGCATTGGTCTCTGCGGATGGCGAGAAGTTGCGCCAGGCATTCCTCAATATCGTCATCAATGCCCTGCAGGCCACTCCGGCTGGCGGCAGGGTAACCATCACTACACAACCGGTTGAAGCAGGGTATGAAATCCGGTTCCGGGATACAGGTGGCGGGATTACAGCCACCGATCTGGAACATATTTTCGAGCCGTTTTTTACGACTAAAATCGATGGGACCGGCCTGGGACTGGCCATAACCAGGAAGATCATCGAAGCGCATGGTGGTGAGCTGAAGGTGGAAAGCGAACCGGGCGTTGGTACGACAGTCGTAGTGCTGCTGCCGATAAGCGAGGGAAATGTACGATGAAACTGAAAATACTTGTCATCGATGACGACGCCTCGCTCAGGCGGGTGCTGGAATATAACCTCCAGGAAGCTGGTTATGCCGTTGCCACCGCCTCATCCGGAGAGGAGGGGCTGACCCTGTTTGACGAGGTCTCCCCCGCACTTGTAATTACCGATATGAAGATGCCCGGCATGGATGGCATGCAGGTGCTGAAGGCGGTCAAGGAGCGCTCCCCCGAGACGCTGGTGATCATGATCACCGCTTTCGGCACGGTGGATATCGCCGTGGAGGCCATGAAGGCCGGGGCTTACGACTACATCACCAAGCCCTTTAACCGGGATGAACTCCGTTTGACCGTTGCCAAGGCACTGCAGTTCAGTGGCCTGGCGCACGAGAACAAGCGCCTGAAGAGCGTACTGGCCGACCGCGCCGATTTCCGCAGCATGGTCGGCTCGTCGGCAGCCATGGAAAAAGTCTTCCAGGTGGTGGCCAAGGTGGCCGATACGGAAGCGTCGGTTCTGATCACCGGAGAATCGGGCACAGGGAAGGAGCTTGTGGCTCGTTCGATCCATGCCCTCAGCGGTCGTAAAAACGGACCCTTTGTAGCCATCAACTGCGCCGCCATCCCCCGCGACCTGCTGGAAAGCGAACTGTTCGGCCACGTCAAGGGGGCCTTTACCGGCGCCATCAAGGACAAGACCGGCAAGTTCCAGGTGGCTGACGGCGGCACCCTCTTTCTGGACGAGGTAGGTGAATTGCCGCTGGAGCTGCAGCCCAAGCTGTTGAGAGCACTGCAGGAGCGGGTGATCGTGCCGGTGGGAGGGACAAAGGAGGAGCGGCTGGATGTACGGGTAGTGGCCGCCACCAACCTGGACATCGAAAAGGCCATAGCCGCCGGACTTTTCCGTGAGGATCTCTATTACCGTCTCTCCGTAATCCCGATCCACCTGGCTCCGCTCAGGCAGCGTCGTGACGACATCCCGTTGCTCCTGCGCCATTTCTGTATCAAGCTTGGCGCCGACGCCGTGAGCTTTGACAAACAGTGCCTGGCATTACTGACCAGTTACTCCTGGCCTGGTAACGTGCGCGAGTTGGAGAACCTTGTGGAACGTCTCTTGATCATGCGCAACGGCACTATCATTTCCAGCGACGACCTGCCGGACAAGATCCGCTCCTGTGATACCGCTCCAGGATTGACGCCATGTCAGGGCGGCATCATCAACCTGCCGGATGAAGGGTATTCGCTTGAGCAGCTGGAACGGGAGGTGGTGGTGCAGGCTCTGGAACGCAACCAGTGGAACCAGGCTGCAGCGGCGCGCTTTCTCCGCATCCCGCGCCATACGTTGATCTATCGTATGGAAAAGTATGAGATTGTGGCTCCGGAGAAGTGATTGCTTTTCCAGAATCTCTTCCTGTACTTCCAGATGCCTCTTTTTAAGTGCTTTTTCACGCTTCTCTTTCTCAAGCTGCAAGGTTTCTTCCCAATTCTGACCCAGAGTAATCTTTCCCACGCCAACATCGAACAGAAGACCCGAAATTGCCCCCAAGTCTTTGGATAGGATCTGTTGCAGATCTTCATTGGCCTTGATTATACATTCGCGCATCTGCAGAACCTGGAGCTTCAACTAGAGAAAATGCTACACCTGCTGCTGAATATTCTTCAACGGCAAATGCGCAATAAATTAAATTCATTACAATATCGGTATGTTACGTGTTGGCATGATGAATGCTGGTTATTGCAGTATCGATTCACATCAAAAAAACAGGAGACGTAAACAATGAATAAAATGACGGTACTGATTGCAGCTGGTCTTGCACTTTCGGCCCCACTGGCCGCCCGTGCCATGGATCACAGTTCCATGAAAATGGATCATGGCGCCCACCAGGGAGACGTTGCCCA
>JBAVTM010000135.1:0-3088 GCA_049696195.1 Desulfuromonadaceae bacterium
GGGAGAGGGCTAGGGTGAGGGGGAAAGTTGAAGTCAATTGCACTGCTGCCCCCTCATCCGGCCTTTGGCCACCTTCTCCCTCAGGGAGAAGGAACTAGCGAGTGCCGATCTCCGCAAAGTATCTCCGCACCCAGATATTATGCAACGGAAAACCGAGCTCGATCGGTTCTTCGATCAGAGCGATTTCCTGTGTCTCCGACGACGAGAATTGTTTGAAACTGCTGTGCGGCTGCCGCGCTGTCAGGCCGCCGATCACCAGCGTGTTGTCCAGGCCGTTTTGGACGTCGTACAGAGTGATCTCGCCCGCTGATACCAGTATGCCGGTTTCCTCGTACAACTCCCGCAGCGCGCCCTCCTGCCAGCTCTCTCCGAGATCGAGGTACCCTCCCGGCAATACAAGCGTCCCTTTTTGCGGTTCTATATTTCTCCGGGCCACCACCAGGCCATCTCCCACCGGCACAAGCAGCACGACCACCGGTATCGGGTTCAGATAATTCGTGTTGCCGCACCGCTGGCAGGCCTTCGGCCACGGCTCCGCGGCAGGGAATCGTGTGCCGCAATACGAACAGCAGGAATTTTTTTCAAACATGGCGCTCCCTTTCATACATTGAAATGATCCGCACTTTTCCAGAACAGTGCAACGTAACTGCGTTTTCAGAAATGAATACCATGCAGGCATTGTTCCTATTTCCAGATACAGTGCTAATATTACAGAACACAGGTTTAAAATACTGTAGATATTATACTCACTGTCGAGATTCGCTACATGTTGCTAATCACTGGTCGTAAATCAAGATTCTGAATATGTCCAGTTTCTCCACACATCATACTGTTGCAGACAAACACATCGGGCATTAACCCGTTGAAAATGCACTGTATATCGACGTTATATTTGTTGGCATTGCCGTTGCAATAAGGATGGCATACCACAGCGCGCCCTGAATCGGTGCGAACATGAACGAAAGGAGAATAACATGGAAACAGAAGTACAGGCAGTTGAAACATGCGGCACCGAGGAACCTCGTATCCTTGAGGAAATCCAGGTTGAGGAACTCGCAATCGACGGCATCTGCGGGGTCTACTAAGATGGCTGCGGCAGGCATAAAGCTGCATCCGTCCTGCCGCGCGCGGCAAGAGGGGTTCGGTCTCTTGTTTTATGATTGCAAGGGACCGCGCCTGCTCTTTGCAGCCACCGGCACTCTCCTTCCCGCCGACTTTTACGGGACAGTACGGGGCAGGGATGAATTTCCTGCCGGTACTTCGGATTCCGAAAAGAGGGCCTTACAAAAATTCGTTACGCAACTCCTGGAAAAAGGATTTCTCCATGAGCAATAAATATGTCGAAATGGGGATGCGCTCCCCGGTGAATCTGACTTGGGAAGTCACACAGGCATGTAACCTCCGCTGCAGCCACTGCCTCTCGTCGTCCGGCGATCCGGCCAAAAACGAGCTCTCGACGCCTGAGGCCCTCGACCTGGTGGAGCAGCTGCACACCGCCGGTGTCTTCCAGGTTAATTTCGGCGGCGGCGAGCCGTTTATCCGCCCTGACTTTGAACAGATCCTGGCAGCCTGCCACAGTCATGGCATCATGACCTGTATCTCCACCAACGGCACGCTGATAACTCCCGAGCTGGTCTCGCGGCTTGCCTCCAACCGCCTGGTGGCCATCCAGGTGAGCCTGGACGGGGCCAAACGGGAAACCTGTGACGCCGTTCGCGGGGCGGGAGTCTACGACGCCGCGATAAAGGCCGTCAAGCTTCTGGCCGCGACCTCCATCCCTGCCAGTATCAATACGGTCCTTACCACTCACAATGCCGACGAGATCCCGGCCATGCATGAATTGGCCCGTTCTCTCGGTGTGTCGCTGCGTGTCAGTCGCTTCCGTCCTTCGGGGCGCGGAGCCGACAACTGGGAATCCCTCCGGCCGACCCCTGAACAGTTGCTGTCGTTTTCCGACTGGCTGGCCAAAAGCGGCGACGTACGCACCGGCGACAGCTTCTTCTCGCTGACCACGCAGGAACGCCAGGGTCTGGGCCTCAATCTGTGCGGCGCGGCCAAACTCACCTGCTGCGTCAATCCGACCGGTCACATGTATCCCTGCGCCTTTCTGCAGAGCGACCGCTTCGAAGCCGGCGATCTCCGTACCAGCAGCTTCCAGGAGATCTGGGACAGCTCGGAAATCTACGCGTCATTCCGTAACCTGCGCATCCATTCCTGCGAGGAGTGCACGCGTTTCGACCAGTGCCACGGCGGCTGCCCGGCCGTGGCGTGGCATCTTAAAAACGATATCAACGGCGGCGACCCCGAGTGCCTTGAGCGCTGCGTGACGTCCATCGCCGACAATCGGCTGGCAGCTGCCGCCTGATTAATTAGAACAATAATCCCTTGAGGAGCCATACATCATGATGTTTCCGAATCTGTTCTCACCCCTCAAAATAGGCACTACCGAGGTGAAAAACCGCATCTCCTTCCAGCCGCACCTGACAAATCTGGCCGTAGCCAATCTCCCCAGCGAAAAGCAGATGTACTACTGGGGCGAGCGGGCCAAGGGAGGAGCAGGCCTGATCATCACCGAGGAACTGACGGTCCATCCGACCGACATGGCTTACGAAAAGCTGATCGACGTCTACCATGCGGAAGTGATTCCCGGCTTCAAGAAGGTCACCGATTACGTGCACCAGTACGACTCCAAGATCTTCGCCCAGCTGAATCACAACGGCCAGCAGGGTGACGGCAGCATCTCCCGTCTGCCGGTCTGGGCTCCGTCGCCGATTCCGGACGTCCTGTTCCGGGAGACCCCGAAGGAGATGGAACCGGAGGACATCGAGGAAGTGGCCCGTTATTTTGCCAAGAGCGCCATCCATGTGCGTGAAGGCGGCTTCGACGGGGTAGAGATCCAGTTCGGCCACTCCAGCCTGGCGCGTCAGTTCCTCTCCCCGCTCACCAACTTCCGCAACGACGAATACGGCGGGAGCCTGGAGAACCGGATGCGGGCGCCGCTCAAGTTCATCTCCGCCGTCAGGAAGGCGGTCGGCAACGACTTCACCCTCGGCATCCGGATGTGCGCCGACGAGATGATTCCGGGCGG
>JBAVTM010000136.1:0-4674 GCA_049696195.1 Desulfuromonadaceae bacterium
TCTGGTTACATTGATTCGTGGTTCGCAGGTTGATGTGAACGTTCAATTCACCGGCGAACTGCGCTGACTCCCGAGAGGCAGCAATCAATACGTGTAGAACCCTTTTCCGGTTTTGCGACCCAGATAGCCGGCCTTCACCATACGCATCAGGGTGACGGGAGGATAATGGGCCGGGTCTTTCGTCTCTTCGTAAATGCCCATCCTGGCTTTGGCTACGATGTCCAGTCCCACCATGTCCATGAATTCAAACGGACCGATGGGATGCCCTAATCCCAACCTCATCGCCTTGTCGATGTCTTCGGCGGTGGCGACACCCTTCTCCAGCAGGCGCAGCGCTTCAAGAATGGCCATGCCGTTAATTCGATTGACGATGAAGCCGGCGGTATCCTTGTTTACAACAATCGGTTCCTTGCCGAGACCGGCTGCAAATTTTTTGGCCAGCACGACGGTCTGATCTGACGTGAGAATGCCGCGCACAATTTCTATCAGCTTCATTCTATGAACAGGATTAAAGAAGTGTATCCCGACGAATCTCTCGGGATGACTAACGGCAGCGGCAATTTCCGTTATCGGAATGGATGACGTGTTCGTTGCGAGAATGGTCTCGGCTGAACAGATCTGGCTGAGTTCCCGGAAAAGGTTCTGCTTTATGCTCAGATCTTCTGAAATCGCTTCGATAACTAAATCGGCGCTCGCCGCCCTGCTCAGGCTGTCAGAGACTTCAATCCTGGCCAGAATGGTCTCCTTGGCATCAGACAGCTTTCCCCCCTCGCTCATCTTGTCCAAAGAGTGCTGAATCGATTTCAGCGCCTTTCCCCGCATCTCTTCGCTTGCATCCATTGCAACGACATTGTGCCCTGCTTGTGCGCAGGCCTGGGCTATACCGCTCCCCATGGCCCCCATTCCAATGACAAAAACATTTATCTTGTTCATCTCGTCCCTCCTTTCCAGAATCCGGTATGAGTTGGTAGTAACCTGCTTCATCCTAAAAGTTTCCGCTCCGGATCAAAGGAGCGTAATAATGTCAACTCTTCCGGATTCGGCGGGTCGATGCGGCGCACATGCGTGCGCACCGCTACCGGCCATCCGCACGCCTTCACCAGTGCGGCGGTGACTTCGTCAACGCGGTCCGGGGCAGCAATGACGGCCGATATTTCAAGATCACCGGTTTCGGGTGACAGTTCCAATAGCCCGAGATCAGTAGCAACAGCGACGAGACGGCCAACCGGACTTGTCGTGAATGGCAGGCTGTCTACAAGCCTCCCCTTACCTGCCGGCATGACGATCAGGTAGTCGCTGTTTCCGCTTACCAGATCATTTGCACCGCCGGAGCCAACGAGAAATGTACCGTTCGCGGTCATGGACGAATTTATGCTCCCCTTACGATCAATCTGGCCGGCGCCCAGAAGTGTCAGACACCGTTCTGCCGTTGGTCCGCCAAGGACACCGAGAGTATGGATGAAGTCGGAATGAAACAGGCTGGAGCGGGTGTTGGGCGGATTAAACAGGTACGGGTCCCCCTTGGCCGGGCGAAAGCCGTATAATCCTGTTTCTGCGACAAGCATTGCATGCAGGCCTTTCTGATGGCAAAGTTCCTCCGCCGCCCAGGCGGCGATATGGGACAGGCCTATTCCGGCAAACAGAAGCTCGTGGCTGCCGATTTCGACCCGCGCCGCCGCTTCGCGCATGGCAAGAGCCGCCGCACACTCCTCCGAACTGGCGGGAATATCGACCGGGACCGCGCAGCATTGTTCGGGAGCTGCTGCTAAAGCAGCGGCATGGAGCGCTTCCAGTCGTTCGCACCCTAACCGTGCCAGATAGGTTTCGTGAGTCCCTTCGAACACCCATTCTTCAACCCAGGCACGCATCGCCGCGGGATCACGGGACAGCCGCCTCAATTCGGCGCGCATCGGGTAATCCTCTGCATACGGCCGCACTCCGTCCTCATTCCAGACAAACACGGCCTGAGGATGGGCGCCGTACGGCACTTCCGCTACCCATGACACCCGATTGCCCGGAAGCCCGGGACGATGCCCAAGACGCCGGAACTCTTCTGGAGTCACGACTTTCTCCGCCGTCACAACCACCGTGCGGGCCGCCCACGCTCCCCACAGATCTTCGCCATCGGGCCCGTACACAACGGTATTTCCGAGAGTGTCGGCGATCACCCCGTGGACAAAAGCGACATCGGGGACCAGCGGCGCAATGACCTCAACCGGTCCGCTGCCAAAGGGATCGTCAACCACCGAGCGGCCATCTCCTCTGCCCAGGTCACTGCCCATCAGGCTGCGGACAGGGACAAACGGCCACCCCATTGCACCCGCCATCAGCCGCAGCGTCATGGTCAGATTGGTCCAATGGGGATCGTGTCCCCCTTCGGTTGAAACAACCTCCCCCAGTACCCGTGCCGGCGCCGGTGACGGAAAGCTGTTGCCCATAAATGCCGACTGCATCCGGCGCACCACGCCTGCCGAGCAGAGCACCGAGGCATACTCGATAAGTCCCGTACCAACAAGCTCCAGGCTGTGGCTGTCCCGGAACTGCCGGGCCACCTCAAAGGCGGCGGCATGTGCCCTGTTGTGCGAAAACGAAAAAATGATCTGGTCTCCCGGCCGGACAGAACGGGACACCGCCTCGGCAAGCGATACCAGCTTGTTTCCGTGTGCCGGGATTTCAGTTGAATCCTGCCCGGCCAATCGACTTCCGCAGCCGCCGTCAACGTTACCTCTGGGGGTATTCTCATTCGGCTTCATCTCATCTGCTCCCTATCCTTCCACATGTTACCGGCACCCATAGTTTTGAGAACCCGGGGGGCGGTTTTCCGCCCCACGGGAATAACCTTTCCAATCCGTCAGACGACCATCTGTATCAGCGGTAGGGAGAAAAGTCCGGCGTCCGTTTCTCGGCAAAGGCCTTCTTCCCTTCCATCGCTTCATCAGAAGTCCCGAAAATGCGCAGGATGTCGGCGGCCATCTTGGCCTGACCATAGATATGTGCGCCGTCGGCGTTGAAGGCGTGCTTGAGAGCACGCAGTGCCGTCGGACTCATTGCTGCCGCTTGCCTGCCCCATTCACGGGCTTCGTTCATCAGCTCGGCTTGCGGCACGACCTTGTTGACCAGACCCATTTCAAGAGCTTCCTGTGCCGTGTACTGACGGCAGAAGTACCAGATTTCACGTGCCTTCTTCTCACCGACAATGCGTGTCAGCAGTGCGGTTCCCCAGCCGGCGTCAAACGATCCGACCTTCGGACCGGCCTGGCCGAATTTGGCGTTATCGGAGGCAATTGTCACATCACACAGGACGTGGAACACGTGCCCCCCGCCGATTGCATAGCCGTTGACCGCTGCGATGACCGGCTTGGGAATGTCGCGCATGACCATATGCAGTTCGTCGATTTCCCACAGGCCGTTTTCGCTGGTGCCGTAGCTGCCGGTCTCGGCGTATTCGATCTGGTCTCCGCCTACGCAAAACGACTTTTCACCGGCACCGGTAAAGATGACAACCGCCACTGCCGGATCTGCCCAGGCCTGCTTGAACGCATGCAGCAACTCCTCGATCGTGCGGCCCCGGAACGCGTTCATCCGCTTGGCCCTGTTCATCGTAATGGTGGCTATCTGCTCGCTTACTTCGTATGCTACATCGGTGTATTCCATGATTTTGATCCTTTCGTCCCCGGTTTGGGGTATTTTTAGTAGACTGCTTTCATCCTGATACTTTCCGCTCTGAATCAACGTTTTTCCGCTTTTTACATTTGAGACTACATTCAGTTTTTACCCGCGGCTCGCGTACGGCGCTCCGCAACAAACGCCGTAACGCGTGTCCGTGCATCTTCCGAAACAATCAATTCGCGCTGTGATTCGATCTCCATCTCGAAGCCGTCGATATCCGGCCGGGTAAAGGCCGCGATACAGTTTTTACTGACCCGCAAAGCCGGCAGGGCTAACAGGGAAATCTGTTCGCGGAGCTGACCGGCTCGTGACGCAAGTTCATCTGAAGGAACACTCCATTGCACGACCCCAAGAGTGCCGGCGGTCGCTCCACTCACCACTTCGCACCCGAGGATCAGGCGACTTGCAACGCCTGGCCCGCACAACCTGGTCAGCCGCTGAGTGCCGCCTGCTCCCGGAATCAAGCCAAGCCGGGCCTCCGGCAGTCCGATGGTTGCACTTTCCGCTGCAATGCGCAGATCGCAGGAGAGAGCGAGTTCAAGTCCGCCTCCGTAGGCCGCACCATTTATCTCGCAAAGTGTCACGCACTGCAGAGCCTCAATCCGGTTGAAGAGCTTGTGCAGTGCACGATTATACTCCACCATTTTCTCCGGCGGCTGGGCGAGACGCGCCTCAACCTCTTTCAAGTCCGCGCCGGCACTAAAGACAGAGAGTCCGCTGCGCAGGTGGACTACAACGACAGTATCCATGCCGTCTATTTCGTCGAGCACCCGGTGAAATCCGGCAATAAAGTCATCACTCAGCGCGTTTACTGGAGCCCTGGTTAACGTTACAACTACCGACCTGTCTTTTTTCTCCACATTGAACATGATCTCTCCCCATGTCGCATATCTCTGAAACGTGTATTGGTTGGCTGCTCAACCAACACCTGACCATACAGTTGCCGCCGTCACTTCTTTCCTGCGACTGTCCAGCCAGATGACTTCTGGCTGGTGAGTCTCTCCG
>JBAVTM010000137.1:0-2752 GCA_049696195.1 Desulfuromonadaceae bacterium
ATGATAAGATTATTGAATATATTAAGAAATAATGAGAAGGGTCAGGTCTCAACTCTATACAAACTCAGTAAATGTATGTTGTTGAGACCTGACCCTTGGTATTTCTTGCTTGGTATTTCTTGCAGGTAGCTCTTACACGTTAGAGACACACTCTGGGGTCGGACCAAACTAACCAACTATAAACATTAAACAAACAGGGCAAAACACCCCTCATTTGCACCCTTAAAGACGCGTTTTTGCATGCAAAATGGGTCGTAAAGAAAGAATGAGCTGGCATATCTCAGGCTATCCGCGACGATATTTTTGTTTGACTGAACTCCAATTAGTGTATATACAATAATTATGATATGGGACAAATCAAAGCGGCTGATTAACCTTGAGAAACACCATCTTGATTTTGCAGATGCTGGCCTTGTCCTATCAAATCGCTATCGCCTGGAGTTCGAAAGCGTTCGTAATGGAGAAATCAGGCGTCAGACGTTTGCATATGTCGCCGAGGTATTGACAGTGCTTACGGTTATCTGGTCGCCTGGCGAAAAACGAAGAATCATCAGTTTCCGTAGAGCCCACAAAAATGAAAGGGAGGCTTACCATGCCTGGCTTGAAAAAGAATTCAAAGACTGACTGGGAACGAGTACAGCGTGATGCTGCAACCGACGCCCCTGTCGCATACGATCCCGATACAGACCTGTATGATCCTAACGATCCGGTTCAGGTGCAAAATTTCTTTGCAGTAGCAAAGGTTGTTCGCAAACCTGGAAGACCTAAGGCAGAAACTACCAAGATACCTACAGCCATCCGTTTGTCATCCGATGTTGTAGAATACTTCAAGTCAACAGGAGCAGGTTGGCAGTCACGGATTGACGCTGCCCTGCGCGACTGGATGTCCGGGCACCCGCTCAAACGAGCATAAGCAGAATTTCCAATGACAGAGTGCGTAAAGCAAAAGGGCCGCGTTTCAACTTCAAAAAATACGAGAGTTGTCATGCGGCCTTAGTTATTTTCAGTGTGAGATAAAATTCAATTATTCAGCACCAGGAGGGAACCATGACGATTTACGAAAGCATAAGGAGACAGCTTCGGAGCGTAATTGAATGGACAGACCCCATGCCGGAGGCGCTCTTCTCCCAGTGGAGCGACAACGGCGACGAGATCAAGAACGCCTCGAAACTGATCGTCAACCCCGGCCAGGGATGCATCTTCGTGTACGAGGGGCAGATCCGTTCGGTGCACGCCGAGCCCTGCATGGTTGAGCTTTCCACCGCCAACCTTCCTTTCTGGACCACCATTACCAAGGCCATGCAGTCCTTTGAGAGCGAGCACAAAGTCGGCATCTATTTTTTCAAGACCTCTAAGGTGCTCAACCAGAAATGGGGCACCCTCTCTCCCGTCAAGTATGATGATCCAAAATACGGCTTTCCCGTGGCTGCCAAGGCTTTCGGCAACTTCAGCTATCGGATCGTCAACCCGCGTGACTTCTTTGTCAATGTGGTCGGCAGCCACGCCACTTTCAGTACCGCCGAATTCCGGACGATCATGGCGGAGCGGCTGGTTCAGTCCATAACCGACCACATCGCCGAGTGCCGGTTATCCTATGCCGACATCGACGCCCAGCGGGAAGAACTGGCTGCCGGGATAGCCGCAAAACTGACAACCGACTTCGGCAGCCTCGGATTCTCCATTGAGGATTTCAGGATAGAGGGAATCAATTTTGACGAGGATACGCTCCGCCGGATCGGCCGGATCGCCGATATGACCGCAGAGGCCCAGGCGGTGAAGGCTGTAGGGATAGACTATGCTTCGCAGCAGAAGCTGGAAGCCTTGCGGGAGGCGGCGAGGAATGAAGGGGGCGGCGCCGGCATCGGAGTGGGGCTGGGCGCCGGTATGGGCCTGGGACAGACTCTGGCGCAGACGATGGGTCAGCCTGCCGCTGCGGCGCAATCGTCAGGCGAAAGGACAGATGCCGCAGCCAGACTCGCCAACCTTAAGCAGATGCACGAGCAGGCGCTGATTACGGCAGAGGAATACTCCGCCAAGAAAAAGCAGATTCTGGACGCGGTTTAAAGGAGCTATTGCCATGTCCCGGTGCAACAGCTGTTCAGCTCCCCTCCCCGCCAATTCCAGCCGGTGCAGTTATTGCGGCACTCGCAATGACATGGATTTTGCCGCAGTCAACCGCTTCACTTTCGACAGGGAACAGTCCTTGCGGCTATGCCCGGACTGCGGCATTCCCCTGCAAACGGTCCGGGTGGACACATCAGAGGGCATCTTCTCGATCGAGCGGTGCGAGCGCTGCTTCGGCCTGTTCTTCGATGTCGGGGAGGTGCAGGCATTCCTTGAGGCATCCGTTTCCCCCACTTTCGCCATCAACCTCAAGGAGATAGCGAACATCAACGATGAACGGACCCGCGCCAACCAACCGATCAGCTACAAGAAATGCCCGGAATGCAGTGTGTTGATGAACAGGAAGAGCTTTGCCGCCATGAGCGGCGTCGTGGTCGATCAGTGCAAGGAACATGGCGTGTGGCTGGATAACGGCGAGTTGATCCACTTGCTGGAATGGAAAAAGGCCGGCGGGCAACTCCTTGCCGAACGGAAAGGGAAGATCGAGCAGCAGGAACTGCAAAGGGAAAAAACCAGCCACACCCCGTGTTATTCAGGAACTCCGTTTCCTGCCGCCTCCCCCGAAGTCGATCTTGTTTCCACTTTTTGCTCGATTCTCGTGGATTCTATTTTACGCTGAATCGAGAAA
>JBAVTM010000138.1:0-2900 GCA_049696195.1 Desulfuromonadaceae bacterium
CTGGCCGCCACGAAGATGCCGTTCGGCAAATACCGGGGGCGCCTGCTGGTCGATCTGCCGGAACCGTATGTGGTCTGGTTTGCCGGTCAGGGGTTTCCGCCGGGAAAACTGGGGGATATGCTGCGCACGGTCTACGAAATCAAGGTCAACGGGCTGGAATACCTGTTTGACCGGTTATAGGCGCCCTTACGAGATCAATCCCCGCAGCACCCCGAGATTTACCCCATCCATCTCGTCATTGTCCCCTTTCGGCGTCTCCAGTATCTTCGGCACCGCCGCAAAGCGTGGATCGTTCAGAATGAAGCGGAACGGGTTCAGTCCAAGTGCCCCCTGGCCGATATGCTCATGACGGTCGACCCGTGAGCCGAGCCCTTTCTTGGAGTCGTTGAGGTGGAAACATTCCAGCCGCCCCACTCCGATCAGACGGTCGAACTGCTCCATGGTGTCGCGATAGCCATCCTCCGTGGCGGTATCGTACCCGGCGGCGAAGGTATGGCAGGTATCGAAGCAGACCCCGAACTTTTCCGGGAAACGCGAGCCGTTGATGATCGCGGCCAGCTCTTCAAACGTCCTCCCCAGATTGCTCCCCTGCCCGGCCGTCGTCTCGATCAGCACCCTTCCCTCGAACTGCGGCACCTCGCTGAAAAGAACGTCAAAGGCCTCAATCACCCGCGCCAATCCCGTCTGGGGCGAGTCTGACAGGTGTGAGCCGGGATGCATGACAACCTTCGCTATACCGAGGCGGGCACAGGTTTCCAGCTCGTCCCGGAAGGCCGCCAGACTCTTGTCACGGGTGTCACCCGGCGGAGAAGCCAGATTGATCAGGTAAATATCGTGGGAAACGACCTCCCGCAGGCCGGAAGCGGCAAACTTGCTGCGGAACAGCGCGACATTGGCATCACTGATCGGCTTCCCCCGCCACTGGTTGGAGTTGCGGGTAAACATCTGCAGGACACTGCATCCGGCAGCGACAGCCCGGTCGATCGCCAGGTGCAGCCCTCCCGAGATGGACATATGGGCGCCAAGATAATCATTCATGTAAATCTCTCTCCGTTATTCTAAATCAGATCGATGTAGCTGCCGAAGAAGTGGACATCAACCTCTTCACCCGCCGCCATGAAACCGCGGCCGGGGGGGATGACGGCGATGGCCGCCGAATTGACCATGGTCTTCAGCAGTCCGGTCTGCTGATTGCCGGACGTTGATGCGTAATAACGCCCCTCTTCCCGCTCCAGGCGGATGCGGAGCAGGACGGTGCGGTCGCTTTCCCTGTTTTTGATATCATCGCGCAGAACGGCGCGGAAGGTCGGGCGCAGCACCTGACGCTGCCCCATCATCCGCAGCAGGGCGGGACGGACGAACTCCTCAAACGTTATCAGGCTGGAAACCGGATTGCCGGGGAGCGAGAAGACCGGTTTCCCATCCTTGGCTCCGAAGGCGGTCGGCTTGCCCGGCTTGATGCCGATCTTCCAGAACACCTGCTTGACCCCCAGCTCCTCCAGCACCACCCGCACCAGGTCGCGATCTCCGGCTGACACGCCGGCCGAAGTCACCAGCATGTCGGCCTTGAGCCCTTCCCGCAGCCTTTCGCGGTGACTCTCCAGGTTGTCCCGGGCGATGCCGATGATGCGCGGAATCCCTCCCGCTTCACGCACCGCCGCCGCCAGCGCCAGGGTATTACTGTTGATGATCTCACCATTGCCGGGGGTGCGGCCGACCTCGATCAGCTCATCGCCCGTCGAGAGGATCGCCACGGTCGGACGCAGGAAGACCGGCACCCGGGACCGCCCGAGGGAGGCCAGCATGCTGACTTCCGGCGGCCGGATGATCGTTCCGGCAGCGATGACTGTCTGGCCGGAGCGCACGTCTTCGCCGCGATAGCGGATATGCTGCCGTTCAGTGACGGCTGCCTGAAGCTCAACATGTTCGCCGGAAGTTTCTTCGGTCTCCTCGATCGGCACGACCGCATCGGCGCCTGACGGAATCGGCGCGCCGGTCATGATCTTGACCGCACACCCCGGCATGACTTCAATTCCGTCGGCCCGGGCGCCGGCCGGGATGTAGCCGGTCACTTTCAGCTTGCAGGGGATCGCGCTGCAGTCGGCGCTGCGGAGTGCGTAGCCGTCCATGGCCGAGTTGTCCCAGAGCGGCATATCCCAGGGAGCAACGACATCTTCAACCAGTACGCGACCGACGGCATCGACCAGGTCAACCTGTTCGACCCCCGCCGGAGCTATATTTTCCAGAATGATCCGCCGGGCCTGTTCGTATGAAAGCATGGGGTAACTCCTTTCGATGATGATTCGCATACAATAGCGGGAAGCGCTCCATAACACAATACCGATTGCCAACATCGCGGCGATCGGTATAATGCTGCCACCACATCAACGGAGCGGAGCAGCCGATTGAACGAATTTGACCCGCAAAAACAGACTCCATCAGCAACAGGCCTCCTCCCTGATAAGGGAGGGCGGGGGGTGGGTTTGCTTTCCGCCTTCCCGCTCTTCGACTGCCATTTCCATATCATCGACCGCCGCTTTCCGCTGGTCCCCAACAACGGCTACCTGCCGGACGACCTGACCTGCAGCGATTACCGGTCACAGCTTTCCGCGTATGACCTGCGGGGGGGCGCGGTTGTCTCCGGCTCGTTCCAGGCCTTTGACCAGAGCTGCCTTCTGGATGCGCTGCACACCCTCGGGCCGCTCTTTGTCGGGGTCACCCAGCTGCCTGCCACCGTCACCGATCAGGAAATCCTCGACCTGGACGGGAGCGGAGTGCGCGCGGTGCGCTTCAACCTCAAACGGGGCGGATCGGAGGACGTGCGCCACCTTGATGCCATGGCGCGGCGGGTGCATGAGCTGGCGGGGTGGCATGTGGAGCTGTATGTCGATTCGCGGGAA
>JBAVTM010000139.1:0-2778 GCA_049696195.1 Desulfuromonadaceae bacterium
GTTCCAGAGCCTTTACCGTACCTGGGACGAATACGAGGTCACCACCTTCTTCAATTCGGACAGCGAACTCTGTCTGGTGGCGGAAGCGGGAGGGACGGTCCTCGGCTTCGCTCTGGGAACAACGGTCACAAAACATAATTCTCCCTGGAAATACGGCTATCTTGTCTGGTTGGGGGTGCGTACGGATATTCAGCAGGGGGGCGTGGGGAGCGGGTTATTCAAGGAGATCAAACACCGCATGAAGGAGCAGGGGGTGCGGATGATGATCATCGACACATCCGCCGACAACCAACCGGCGATCCGCTTCTTTGAAAAGCAGGGCTTCGGTGATGTTCAGGAGCACGTGTACATGTCTCTCAACCTGACGCGCAAGAGCAGAAAAAAACCGGTGAAGAAACCATGAGCGCTCGCCTCGAAAAGGTCTGGCAGGCCATCAATCCGGAGCGGCTGCGAAAAACGTTCCTCGAAATGCTCGACATCTATTCTCCCTCCGGCAAGGAAGAGGACATCCAGATCTATCTGGAAGAGCTCCTCTCCCGGGCAGGTTTTCGCGTGGAACGGCAGGAAGTGGACGTGGATCGCTATAACCTGCGCGTGACCATGGGGCCCGGTGAGCCGCGGCTCTACCTCGTGGGGCATGTGGATACCGTCCCGGCCTGGGATCTGGATGAATTCGGGCCGGAGCAGGATGACGGCATCATCCGCGGGCTGGGAAGTGCCGATATGAAGGGGGGCTGCGCCGCAATGGTCGAGGCTTGGCTGGCGCTGGCCGGGGCTCTGGAACCTGCGGAACGGCCATCAGTCGGGCTTTTGCTGGTAGTGGGAGAGGAGGAAAACGGTGACGGCAGCGCCACCTTCCTCCAATCCTGCACCCCGCCCTGGGTGGTCATCGGCGAACCGACCAGCCTGGCGGCCAAATTTTCCCATTACGGCTATCTGGAGGCCGGTTTCGTCACGCGCGGCCTTCGCAGTCATTCCTCTCTCCCCGAACTGGGGCATAATGCGGTTGAGTCGATGCTGCGCGTGCTGCTGATGCTGGGGAACGACCCCCTGTTCGACCGGGCGAAATCGGAGATTGTCTATTCAATCAGGGAGATGAGATCGTCGCAGGCCGGTTTTGTCGTTCCGGATCGCTGTGAAACCTGGATTGATCTGCATCTCCCTCCCGATCAGGACCCGATCGAACTTCAGGACGGGATCCGCCAGGTCGTCGCCGGCCTCGACCGTACCATTCCGGGGCTGGATCTGGAGGTCTCCTTCGATTTTGCCTCCGCCGGCTACGCCCTCGGTACGGCCAACCGCCCGGCGCAGATACTGCGGGAGGTGTATCCAAAGCTTGACCTGTCGCTGCAGATGGACGCCTTTCGCTCCCATTCCGACGGCAATCTCTTTTTCGCTGCTGGTGTAAAACCGCTTATTCTCGGCCCCGGTTCGCTGGAAACCGCTCATACGGCCGATGAACGGGTCGTTTTCGAGGAGGTGTCGGGAGCCGCCCGAATCTATGCGGCACTCTGTCTCGGCATGTGATCGGGACGGGGAGCGGAGGGATGATGCAGGCAGATGACAGGACACAGAATCGGCGCCGGATTCCCCGGGAGCGGGCAAACGACCCCCGTTATATATGGCAGTTATGCAAGACATGACGGATTCCGGTGACGGTTTTTTATTCCCTCCTGCACATCCCCTGAATTTAACGCGTACAATCAGCCCCTTACGCCACCAGCATTCGCACCAGCATCTGGCATGTTTGTTGCGAATCATCTATAATAAAGACGGGATGCTAGTTGCTGTTTCTTGCAGAAACAGCCAACCCCAAGAAGAAACGGTATGTAACGTACCGACAAACTCCGGGCCCACGGGAGACAACGACATGTCCTTCATAATATATCTGATCGGTTTTGCTTTTATCATTGGCGGCATTGCGTGGGCTCTTGTTGTCGCGAAGGTAAGCACCCTCTACGTGATGATCGCGGTTGTCATTCTTATCGGCGTCGCGATCCTGACCGGGGTGACCCGTACCCGCACGAAGGACTGACTCTCATCCACCAAATCGTGGCATGACGAGTCAATTGCAGGATATCTGGTGACATGGAAGGGAGGTATGGCAGATGAAAAAATCATTATTAGTAAGAATGGCAATGCTGCTTTTAACAATCGCGATGTTGTCCGGTTGCATCTTGGTCCCGGTAGACAGCGGGTATCGCCGTGGAGGTATTTATGAAAGTGACCGTGGAGGTAATCACGGAGGACGTCGGTGAAGATCGTGGGGATCTTGCGGAAAAAGTCTTTCTGAAATTTCGGCTTCTTTCTGATTCCGCAAGATCCTTATGACTTATGGGGAAATTTTGGGAAATGAGATTATATTGCCTATCTCCTGCAAGGGTCCCAGTGGTTCACCGTACCAGAATTTTTCGACAACAACAAAATCAACGACCAGAAAGGTTGCTCTAAGTTTCCACCCCGACTCTTTGGTCTCTACCTTGAAATTGAATATATCCAGCAAGAAGTTCCCATAACGATGGCTTTTGACAACTTGCGGCTCGAATACATAGCCGGTGCACAACTCTCGAATCTGTGCTTACGCAGGTCAAAGCCCATGCTGTATAAACAATACGTATTGTGGTTGGAGTAACCGGTACAACGCAACCGAAGAAGTCTTGCGTGGCAACCAACCAGAGTGCCGTCACACGTTTTTCCCTTCAAAAATCCTCTACTGCGGTTAGCTGCAATACCGCAGCCGCGTCAGACCTCGACCCTGAACTCCGCGCCACTCCCGGT
>JBAVTM010000140.1:0-5612 GCA_049696195.1 Desulfuromonadaceae bacterium
TTCTGCGTGGGCTCACCGTCAAAAACTGCGTCATCGCCACGGGCGGCAGTGCGGTTTACAGTGACGGTGCCATGGCTCACCTCAGGGCGGACGGCCTTGTCGTCTTTCTCGACGTGGATTTGCCCACACTGGAATCAAGGATTCATGACTACAGTACGAGAGGCCTCGCCAAAAGACCGGATCAGGACCTGGCCGACCTGTTTCGCGAACGCTTCGCTCTCTACACGAAGTACGCGGACATCACGATCAAATACGCCGGCCTGACCCATGAAGAGGTCTGCGTTAGAATCATGGCTCAAGTGAAAGATAATAGATAACCAGAGCCCGGCGACTACGGGCATAATCGGCGTATGGTGTTGAAGGAAAGGAAACAGGATCTCGGAATAACCGGGGAGTAGCAGGTCTGACATCTTATTTTTTACCTAATTAGCACGAATCTCCCGCTACTCCCTTCTCCCTGCGGGAGAAGGTGGCCGAAGGCCGGATGAGGGGGGAGCAGTGCCAGATACATCAACAGTTCCCCCTCACCCTAACCCTCTCCCTCATGGAGAGGGAAAATTGTTATTCTACTCAGATTTTTTTATCACCGCGTGAGCTCCGTGCGAGCTTCACTGCATCATCAAGACAAAACTCCATGCAGAGGCCGCAACCGGTGCAGCGCTGCTGGTCAAAGCGGGGCGGGTCGTCAGGGGAGTGGGCCAGCAGCGCCCCGGTGGGGCAGATGGCCACACACCCCTGGCAGGACGTGCAGTTGTCAAAAAAAACAACCTGATGGCAATAGTGTGCTCGTACCAGAGTATCCAGCTCAGGGGAGAGCCACCCAAGAGTCCGGTTCAACAGCCCCCGCCTGACAGGCACCCGTTTACCCGCATACTCTCTGCGCAGTTCCGGCTGCCCGCTGCCGGCGGAAAGAATCACGGCCGCCCCCTGAAACAGGGAGCTGCGCAGTGATTTGAAGAAACCACGGCGGTCTACCGACTCGTCACGAAAATGGATATCCTGCGCCGATTCGGCAAGAATAATACGGCACCCTCCCTCAAGCAATCCCCCACCGGAAAGGTCTGCACAACGTCGGCGAAGATGGAAAACCATCGGGCTGTTGGGGCAATCACCGCAGTCGGTCAGATTCAGGGTCAGTGCCCCGGCGAGGGAGTGGCAGAGGGCCAGCAGGTGTTCCCCGGAGAGGCCTCCAAGACAGGCGAGAGCAGCATTGGAGTGTTCTTTCGTGCGGCTGCACCCCAGGATCGGTTCCGGTACCCGTGACAACTTCGCCAGACAGGCGGAAAAATCACCGCTCTGCTCCAGCGAGCCGGAGGGGCAGGCGGCGGTGCAGAGCATGCAACCGCGGCACAGCTCCCGGTTGATAGCAAGTCCACCCTCAAAGTTAACAGCTCCGTGCGGGCAGATGTCGGCGCAGCGACGGCAGCCGCTTTCGCTGTAGCGCATCCGCAGGCAACGGGAAGCGTCCACCAGCAGATCGTCCCTGCCGCCGGCAGCAGTTCTGCTGTCAGGCATTATTCGCACAGTTCAGGGCTGCATAATCAGCAGTGATATAAGCGGCGCTGCAGCGCGCGATTGCCTGGTAGAAAGGGGCTTCGCCGTCTGCGACGATGGCTGAGGTAAACGGCGTCAGCCACGGCATCAGGTGCCTGTCAAGAAACTCACTTTGCAGTCCGACGACACGCGCCGCTTCGACCCTGTCGCCGGAGACCTCTGCCTCCCGTTGTTTGAAGGCCAGGAAGGACATAAACTCCAGTTCAACGGCAAAATGGTCCGGCAGCTCGTGGAAGTCACCGGCCAGAACAAGACCGCAGGCGTGGTAGAACGCTGCCACTCTGGCGGTCGAATCCCCCATGACAGTTTTGGCGTCATCCAGGTAGATCGAACCGTAGGGTGGCGCAACCAAATGGAAAGGGCCGATGAACAAACGGGCATGTTCGACAGCCAGAGAGTCAAGAGAACCGGTACTACCTGCAACGGCTGCTTCACCCGCATATTGTGCGGCATCCGGTGCTGCAGTCTCCAACAGAACAGCAAGCGTCGCACAGCAGCTTTCCTCGATCAGCTCCTTTGATGGTGGGTAGAAACAGGCCGCCAGAAGGCGGTAGACATCTTCGCGCATTGCAGAGATATTGTGATTTTTGGTCATGGGCAATTACGTCCTTAATTGAGGAGGGGCGAAGCAAATGTAACGCCTGCTTCGCCCCCTTGTCTTTTGCTGTTTATTGCACGATCTCCAACCCCTCCCCGCTCCCTTCTGGCCCCAGAGGGTCCTTGTCAGGGGAGAGCTTTTCAACTTCCCCCCTGACAAGGAGGGATTGAAGGGGGTTGGTTTTATCTATCAAACTTTATTCCCGCCCTTGAAAGCACGGATGTAAGACACATTCGGCCTGGTTCCCTTCTCTTCCTTGAGGCGCATCGGCTTGTACTTCTTCAGCAGCTTGGCCGGTTCACTGGCCGGATCATTCAGGTCGCCGAAGATGCGGGCCTGGGCCGGACAGGCCTCAACGCAGTAAGGCTTTACTCCCAGCTTGACCCGATGTTCACAGAAAATGCACTTTTCCACCACACCTTTTTTCCTGATGTTTTCATAATCAGGATGACTGTACTTGTTCTGATATGGCGGTGCAGCTCCGGCCAGTTTGGCAACCTCGGCTCCGGAGGCGGTGCATCCCTTGATCATTTCGCTGCTGTCGCGGGAAGCCGCATGGGGGGCATCCGCACCGATGTTGGCGCTGATCACCGAGTAGGCAGCCTTCTCCTTGACTACATCGGCAGCGCTGTAGGGACAGGCCTTCTGGCAGCGGCGGCAGCCGATGCAGCGCTCGTCGTTGTGCATCGTGATGCCGTCGGCGGTCTTGAACATCGACTTTGGCTGCACCGGACAAGCCTTGACGCAGGGTGCGTCGCTGCAATGGTTGCAGAGTACCGGGATGGCAGTATAGGAGGGATTCGGGAACTTTCCCTCCTCCCGGCTGATAATATCCGACCAGTTGAAGGTTTGGCCGTTGGCTCTCGCCTGGGTATTGTTTTCGGTCTTGCAGGTTATGGTGCAGCAACCGCAGCCGACACATTTTTGAAGATCTATGACCATTCCATATTGTTTTGACATGTAGTATATCCCCCCTTTCCTAGGCTTTTTCGATCTTGACGCCGGTGAAACCGCCGTTTCGTGCCGTAGCACCGCTCAGACGGTCGTAATCATCCACCAGAAGTTCGTTGTTGTTGCCGCCGCGAGGAATTGCCCTGGCATAATCCCTGGCGGCGACGCGGCCGTAAGCCCAGTGTCCCTGACCGTAGCACTTTGCAATCGTGCCGGGACGGACACCTTCCCACAACTTGGCCTTGGTGACGATCGAACCGGTAGTCGAAGTCAGGCGCACCGTGTCACCGCTCTTGATGCCGAGCTTCTTGCCGTCGATCGGGTTGATCTTGACCACGTCATCCCAGCTGTCATCGCCCACGTCCACCTTCTTGAACTCCTGGTACCAGGTCAGGTTGGCGCTGCGCCCCTCACGGTTGAGGCGGGATTTGTAATCGATGAAGGTAAACGGATATTCCTTGTCGCTGCCGTGACGTTTGGGCGACTCGTAATGCGGCACGAAAGCCAGTTCGCCTTTGGCCTCGTAGCCACTGACCGTGAGGATATCATCGATGGTCGTGTTGTGCTTCTTGGCATGCTCGCCAAGGGCCTTTTTCATGGTTTCGCTGTAAAACTCAAACTTCTTGGTTTCGGTCTTGAACTTGCCTTCGAACTTCTTGGTGTCAGGGTTGTCCTTGCCCCAGTTCTTCTTGTACTTATAGGTCTCAGAGTTGTAGATGCCCCGTTTCTTGAAATCTGCCCACCCGGCGATCTGGTCCCCCTTCATCTTCTCCTTGCCGTCCCAGACCTTCTGGCTGGATATCTTGGCGGCGATCTCGGCGAATTCGGCGGCACTAGCCGGCTTCTTCTTCGTTTCGGGATCCTCGAAGGAGGCGTAGTAGTCGTAAAGGTTGGCAAATCCCCGGGCCTTCAGTTTTTCAGCCAGGAGCCACATGACTTCGGTCTCTTCGGACTTAACCTGCCAAAGCGGTGTGGCCACCGCCTGCTGGATCGACAGGTGACCGTGCAGGTTGGCCATATTGGCTATGACGGAGAGCTTTTCCGTGGGAGCAAAGGTGGCCGGCAGGATGATGTCGGCATACTGGGACATCTCGGAGGCGTTGGTGACCAGGTGGGCGAAGAACGGCATTTTTGCCATGGCTTTTTCCCACCGCTGGGTGCCGGTGGCCGAGAAGACGAAGTTGCTCCAGGTGCTGATGAAGACCTTGATGGCATCCGGATTCTTGAGCAGGCCGTTGGCCACGTTGTTGGTAACCACGCCGCTCCCCGGTTTGGCACTCATCATGGCCGGCATATCCTTGGCGCCGCGCCCGTCGATCTTCTTGCCATGGCCGTGATGCTCAGCCATTTCGTCGATAAACTGTTTCTTGATCTCGGGAAATTTTTCAACCGGTGCGCTGGAACTCTGGAAGACGCCCCCTTCGGTCTCGATGGAACCGAGGATACCGTTCAGGGCATAGACCGCCATGGCAGCATACGTGCCGCGCGGGGACATGGCCACACCGGGGCCCATCCAGACGGCACAGGCACTGCCCGCCTTGCCCATTGCGCGGGCCACGCGGATTATCTGCTCCTCGGGTATCAGGGTTTTTTTGGCGGCCCAGGCCGGAGTCTTGTCTTTCAGCTCGATGTTCCAGTACTTGACAACGCCGTGGGTCTGTTTTTCGACAAAAGCGGCCTCGTCTACGGTGGCTCCGGTCTTGAAGAGGTTTTTGCCCTCCTTGAAGTCGCCGACGAACTCCTTGCTCCAGAACCCTTCGGTAAGCAGTACATGGGCTATGCCTGCGGCCAGGGCGCCGTCCTCGCCCGGCTTGATCGGCAGCCATGCATTGGCCTTGGCGACAGAGGCGCTCATACGGGGATCGACAGCAATCAGCGTACCGCGGTCAAGGATTCCGTTGAACTTGTCGATGGCGTTGGGCACCTGACGGTTGGATGAAAGCGGGTCGCAGCCCCAGACCACCAGGCACTTGGTCTTGGCCAGGTCGTAGTCGCGGTAGCCGAAGAAGCCCTGGGTGTAGCCGGGCCCCATCTTCTCCGCCTCGGCGCAGAGGGCGCTGTGGGAGTAGTAGTTGGGGGTGCCGAAGATCTTGGGCAGCGTGCCGTAGAGCAGGTCAGTGGAGGTGGAAGAGTAGCGGCCGCGCATGTACATCAGCTTCTCCGGCTCGCTGTTCTTGCGCAGTTCCATCATCTTGTCGGCCAGGGTATCCAGGGCCTCGTCCCAGCTGATCGGAACGAACTTGGGATCGATGCCGCGCCCCTTTGCAGGGTTGGTGCGCTTCATCGGCACCTTGATCCGGTCTGGATCGTAGGTTTGCTGGATCATCAGGTGGCCGCGGGGACAGACAAAGCCGCCGTTGGCCTTGGAGTGCTGGTTGCCGCGCACCTTGACGATGCGCCCCTCCTGAACAAAAAACTCCACCGGGCACCAGGCTGTGCACCCCTGACAGGTTGAGGGAAGCCATTCGCCTTTGGGGGCATCAACGGAAGCAGGAGCATTACCGGCAGC
>JBAVTM010000141.1:0-8489 GCA_049696195.1 Desulfuromonadaceae bacterium
TATTTCGGTCTGTTGCGTGATGGTTTCGAGTCGGGATCTGGCGGCGGTCACCTTGGGCCAGCGGGTATCGAGCAGATGGTTGGAAAGGGCATGGACCCCAGGCGTGACCGGGGCGGAGGAGCCGCCACGGTTGGTGAAGTAATGTAATTCGTCAGCGGTACCGTACAGCAGGTTAAAACCATTATATTGCTGGCCGTAACGGGTGAGACCCCCCTGGAAATCCGCGGGAGTCATCGCCTGATTACGCAGAAAACCGGCTACCAGATTGCCGCGCGATGGGGAACCTGCCGTATGCTGTCGCGGGTCGCGATAATTGGTGACCGCCGCCACCTTCCCTTCGGTCGTTACTCCCAGCCAGGTCCCCCCTGCAACCTTGTCGCGTCCGGCCAGGATGTACGGAGCATCACTCCAGAAGCGGGCCGGATCGGTCGGGCGATCGCGGTACTCATCGCGGTTTGCGCCAAGAATCAGACGGTAGACCGGATGGCAGTTATAGGCGAAAACGACCAGACACATACCGCTCCCGCTTCCCTATTTTTTCATCCATGAGGTTTTCGTGGCCGTCCGGATGCCGTCCTCAAGGGTTGCCTGGCTCAGGGTCCCGGCCTCGGCCTGGATGCAGATAAAGTACAGGTCTTCATCTCCGGCCTTCCAGGCCCGCTCCCCTTCGGGAGCAACCCGGATCAGACTCCCTTCCTGGATCGGAAACTCTTCGCCGTCCACGTAAAATGTTCCGCTCCCCCGCAGGACGATATACAGCTCCTCGTTCTTCTGGTGGGCATGCACGAACGGCATGCCTTTCCCGGCCGGGAGACGGTTGAGAGAGACTTCGCAGCCGGTAAGCCCCAACGCCCTGCCGATGAAATACTTGCCGTGAAACCCCATGAAGTCCCGTTTCAGAAGCTCTTCGAAGGGACCGATATGCTCGGCGCTGTAGTTGCTCTGTTGAACAGTCATCTATCTGCTCCTTTCTTATATTTCTGCCCGTGAACCTCACGATCAGGCTGAATCCTGCTTTTTCTGCTGCTCCAGCAGAGATTTCAGTTTCTGACGATATGCCGAGACACTGATCTGGGCAGTGGTGTATTGCAACAACGCATCAAGATAGTGAAGGGATGGAGAAGAGGCCGGCTTTGATCCGAAATCGGCATAGATGAATGCGACGACGGTATTTGCGCGTATGAGGGGGAAAACCAGCATTTCCGGATTGTCCGGCCTGCCGATCAGGCGGTACAGCTGATGCGACCATGTCGAATCGCTATAAAATCCGTAATACATCTGGCCGGTTTTAATGACATCCTCAAAAATCGGCTGATCATCGAATTGGATCCGCAGGTTGGAGAGCGGCACCACCCCCTCGCATTTATCCACTGTGACCCCGAAAGACTGTTCCGCCGCGAGGTCGGATTCCGTCACCAAAAAGACAATGGCGCGTTCAAACACATCGATCAGGTAGCCAAGAACGGCAGCCGTTATCTCCGTACGTTTCATGCAGCTGCGCAGCCGGGAGATGCAGGCGAAATAGCGCTGCTCATCGCTGCTGATGTATTCCGACGTCAGGGTGCAGAGAAAGGCTCCCAGCTCCGCGCAGAAAGCAAGTGCCTGCTGCACCGATGATTCTTCCGCGCATTCCCTGCAGGGCCTCGGAATGATTGAACGTATTCCCGAACCGAGTGCCTGAAGACCCATCGTGCTCCAGAAATATGAACAGGCAACCAGAACGACTGACGCCTGCGGGTATTTCTGCAGGTCCTTGCAGACCTGTATTGTGTCCTGTATGGCATCGTCATGGGGGACATCAAGAAAAATAAACAGATGCACTGTTTGGCACAGCAACAGCCTGATATTGATATCAAGTGAGGTTATGCTGTCTGACGAAACCGCATAGACCCCTTTCTGGTAACATATCGATCGGAACATTGTCGACAGCAGCGGCGATTGCGTAATCACGATCACCGCAATGTCCGGCGGTTTCATCGAGACGTTATCTTCCGGTACGGCACCTGTCAGCAGCGACACCAGCCGCCCTTTCTGCTCTTTTGCAGCAGACGGGAACTCTTCAGCAATCAGCTTTGTAACCGCATCCACCTCACGGTAACCTTGATCACCGCTGCGCTGAATCATGTTCCGCTGTTCCTCAAGCAGTTGCTGGAGGGTTGACGGGTCGCCGTCCTGATCGCAACCGCTCGACGTAATGACCGGCGCATTGCTTCCGGGCAGCTCCGTGCCCAGGTCCCGGTTGCTGACACCGGCAATGCTCAGGATCTCATCCATGGTACCATCACGCACCTTTTCATCAAAGATACGCAATGATTCCATCAGAATCCCCTGGGAGTTCAATATGATTCTTTGAGGGAACTTTGTTTTCGAAAAATGATAGCCGTCCGAATTGTCTCTCCTGCCGATATCCAGAGAAAAGTGCCCCTCTTTCCAGGTCAGCACCTCAACAATAGTCATCTCAATCAACGATTCCAAGCCGTTATATGCTGCCGTTTCATCAACCATGTTATGTTCGAGAAGGGTAATGACGAGCGGTTTGCGATCGTCTCCGGCATTGTTCTGGATATCCAGTGCCTGGGCCAGCTGTTCTTCCGTTATTGCGCCCGCACTGACCAGAACCTGCCCGATCCGCACACGATCGTTGAGGAAGTTGGCGCTGACAAGATCTCCGTCATGAAACACCAGCTGGCTCTCCCCCTTTTCGCTGGAAAGCCGAACAACGCCGGTTTTCCGTGACCCGTGCAGCAGTTGGATGACATCAATTATCGGAAAATGTTCCAGATCGCCATTAAGTGACATATCTCTGAATCTCCATAAGGCATTTCGTCAGGGGTAGATACTCCCGGCTCACCGGGAAGTACCGAACAGGTTCCTGAAGAAACTCTTCATCTTCGCCGCGAAACTTTTATCTACCTTCTTCTGCATGCCGACGATATTAGGCGATTCCGCCAAGGCAAGTCGGTACTCCGCCTCCGTCAGCACACCCTTCTGTCGCAGCAGATGCAGCACCATGTCGGAGCGCTTCAACACCCGGTCCAGGTGCCGGTAAGGGTTGTAGACCTTCTGCGGGCCGGGGAGCATGGCGGCGAGGAAGGCACACTCCCGGGGGGTGAGGGAACTGGCCGGTTTGTTGAAATAATAGTGAGCGCCATGGCCGATCCCGTACACCATCGGCCCCAGTTCTACGATGTTGAGGTAGAGTTCGAGAATCCGCCCCTTGGTCAGTTCCTGCTCCATCCGCTTGGCGAGATAGATCTCCTTGATCTTGCGGGTAACGCTCTTTTCCCGAGAAAGAAAGAGGTTTTTCGCCGTCTGCTGGGTGATGGTCGAGGCGCCGCGTGCAAAGCGCTGCTGCTCCAGGTCATACTTGATGGCATTCTTGATCGCCCGGACATCGATCCCCTCGTGCCGGTAGAAGGAGGCGTCTTCCGCTACGACCACCGCCCATTCCATCTCGGACGGGATACTTTTCGACGGGGTCCACCAAGGGTTCCGGGGACCGACAACAAAGGGGTGGAGCTCACCTTTCCAGTCCCTGACCTGGATGGTCAGATCGTTCCTGCGGTCGGCCAGCGCTGCCACCGACGGAAGACAGTAGAGCGCTATGCCGATGTAGAGGGCATAGAGGGCGATGCCTCCCAGTACGGCAACAGTCAGCCATTTCAGTACGTTCAATGCCACCTCGCAGAATTTGGAGCTTTTCGGAGACAGTTTGTACTTGAGTTGTTTTATTGTCTGACGGCCGCATCAACTGTAGATATAGACATTCATGACAGCCCACCCCAGGACACCCAGCGTAACCACGCCGCAGAGCAGCGCCAGAGCATGGTCGAAATTGTTATCCCGCCGCCGTTCGCTGTATCCCAGGAGCGCCGCGACAACTATTCCGCCGAGGATTCCGCCGCCGTGCCCCCAGTTATTGATCCCTGGAAAGATCAGTCCAAACATGAAAAGGCTGACAACCCAGCCGCTCACCTCGCGGTATACCGAGCTCCCATAGGCTCCTCCCCTGCTTTTCCCATAATAGAGCAGGGCTCCGATCAGGCCGCAGACCGCTGCCGAAGCGCCGATTGTGAACGGCACCCCGGCCAGGTAGGAAACCAGATACCCGAGTACACCGCCAAGAGTGTAGATGCTGTACATGCGGCTGACACCGTATTCTCCTGAGACTTTGGGTGCAATCTGATGCAAGGCCATCAGGTTGAAAACAAGGTGAAGAATGCCGCCATGCAGATAAGAAGCGCTGATCAGCGTCCAGTACCGGCCGAAATGGTCAATTGGATAGGTGCCGGTCGCGCCCAGAAGCATGAGGCTGGCCTGCCCTGGAGAAAAGAAACCGCCGCCCGTTCTGGCGCCCAGTACGAGTGAAAGTGCAAAATAGAGAACATTGGCTGTGATGATGGCTTTTACCAGCCAATCTCCATCAGTGGCCCCCCTCGTCCAGTGTATGAACTGCCACCACGACGCGGAACGGGATGTGCCGCACCATGAACAGATTGTCTCTTCACTCCCCACCAGACGCCTGCAACGCGGACAGAGGATCGCCCGTTGTTTCATCAAAATACCTCGCAACTTCCGGCGTATGCCCTGAAGTGTCTTGCAGCAGAAACCTTCACATAACAGCTATATTCCTTTAGTGGCCTTTGAGCGCAAAGATACCGGGCGCATTTCTCCAGTACCCCTTATAGTCAAGACCGTAACCGAACAGAAAGCGATCACCGACCTCAAGGCCGGTAAAGTCGGCCCGCATGCCGGGTGTTACCTTGCGTAGATGCAGCTTTTCGACCAGCACCGCCATTAATACTTCGGCCGCTCCCTGCTGACGGCAGTAATCTGCGATAGCCGCCAGCGTCACTCCTTCATCAAGAATATCGTCAAGCAGCAGCACGGTTCTCCCCTTCAGGTCGAGTTGCGGCCTGACGGTCCACTGCAGACTGGCACCCTTTGTCTCATGTCCGTAGCGGGTAGCGTGGACATAATCCACCTCCAGCGGAAAGACCAGACTGGTCAGAAGCTGACCGGTGAAGATCAGCCCGCCGTTCATGACGCAGAGCAGCACCGGGCAGGATTCTTTAAGCTGGCTGGTGATCTCCTGCGCCATCCGCTTGACAGCAGCCGCGACTTCGGCTTCCGACACCAGCAGGTCGGCCTCGGCCAATACTTTATTCGCTTTTTCGGTATTCATACTGTCTCCTTTAGTTGTGCCCCTACGACTCTCTCAATCCCACCGGAATCACGCACAATAAACGGTTCACAAAAGCTGCCGGTATGCCGGAACAGCGACACAATATCTTTTGCCTGGCCAACCCCGATCTCCATCAGCAGCCACCCTCCAGGATTCAGGTGTTCAACGGCCTCAGGGATGAGCGACCGGTATATATGAAGGCCATCACTGCCACCGTCCAGTGCAGCACGGGGATCATAATCACGCACTTCCTGATCTAGCGTCTCGATATCAGCGGTGGGGATATACGGCGGATTTGACACAATCAGGTCAAATAAACGGCCGGCAACCGGAGCAAAAAGGGAACCCTGAAGAAACTCAATCGATGCGCAATGTTGTTCGGCATTACGCCCGGCGACTGCCAACGCGGCCTCTGATATATCAGTTGCGGTAACGGTCGCCTTGGGAAGCCGCTTAAGCAGAGAGACGGCAATACATCCGCTCCCGGTCCCGATATCCAGAACCGATCGGGCATCCGGTCGCCGCGTTACTGCCTCCGACACCAGCAGTTCGGTGTCATGTCGCGGAATCAGGACATCCGGAGTAACCTCAAAATCGAGTCCACAGAATTCCTGGCTTCCCAGAATATGCTGGAGCGGTTCACGCCGTGCCCTGCGGGCGACCAGAGTCCGAAAAGCTGAAAGTTCAGCATCATTCAAGGGTTTATCATACTGCAGGTACAAACCGACCCGGTCAACCCCCATAGCGTCACAGAGGAGCCACTCTGCTTCCAGTCGGGCGTTGGCTACTCCTTTGGAGAGGAGAAATTCTCTGGTCCAGGCAAGTATTTTAAGGGTTGTCCAGATTTCCTGTGTTGCCATGTATACTCCTGCTGGTTGATACTATCACTTATTCTCGGAATGACAAAGGGCGGTCTCTTCAAGAGGCCGCCCTTTGGTAATTGCCACATCGTGAGACAGTCTACAGAAGCTTGACCGCCATCTGTGCATACTGAAGAATAAACGAAGGAACTATCCCCGGGATCAAAGTACCGGCAGCGGCAATTATCAGCGCAAGCGTAACGGGGGCAGTCACCTTGATCCACTCGAACTCTTCCGTAGACTCCTTCATGTACATGTAGACCATGATACGGAGATAGTAGTACGCAGACGCAGCGCTGTTAAGCACGCCGATGACCGCAAGCCAGATATACCCCTTCTGTACCGCCCCGGCAAACAGATAGAACTTGCCGACAAAACCGGCTGCTGGAGGCACTCCGGCAAGAGAGAACAGAAACAGTGTCATGGCAAGGGCCAGAATCGGGCGTTTGAAGCCGAGACCGGCAAAGTCGGAAACATTGCCGTTGGTTTCACCCTTTTTGGCAACCAGAATGATAATCGCAAAGGCTCCGATGTTCATGAAGGAGTAGGAGAGCATGTAAAAGAGGATGCCAGCGATTCCGGTGCCGTTTCCAGCGGCAAAACCGACCAGCGCATACCCTGCATGGGCAATCGAGGAATAGGCAAGAACACGTTTGATATTGTCCTGACGCAGTGCCGTGATATTACCGACCGTCATGGTCAATACTGCCAGCACCCAGAGTACCTGACTCCATTCCACCTGCAGCGTCGGCAGGGCGACCAGAAAAAGACGGATCAGAGCAGCGAAACCGGCAGCCTTGGGACCTGCAGACATGAATGCAGTCATCGGCGTCGGAGCACCTTCGTAGACATCCGGTGTCCACATGTGAAACGGTGCTGCAGCAATTTTAAACGCAAAGCCTGTCATCATCAGCAACATGCCGGCTACCAGCATGATATTGGCGGAAGGAAGTGTCATCTGCCCGACTACTGCGGCAATCTTATACAGGCGGGTTGTGCCGGTTGCACCGTAGATAAGCGCCATGCCGTACAGCATGAAGCCGGTGGAGAAGGAACCCAACAGAAAATACTTGAGACCGGCTTCGTTGGACTTTTTATTGCCCCTGTTGAACCCGGCAAGGACATAAAGGGTCACAGACATGACTTCAAGGCCGAGGAATATCGTCATGAGATCCGTGCCGGATGCCATCAGCATCATACCGACCACTGCAAACAGGATCAGAGGATATAACTCACCATGGTTGCACCCTTCACGCTCCATATAGCTGTCGGTAATCAGAACGGTCAACCCCGCAGCCACCAGAAACGTCATCTTGAAGAAGGTTGCAAAATTGTCAAGCACCACCGACCCATTGAAACTCTCGATATGGGCGCCCCACCCGGCTCCTACGAGCACCGCCGCCGCGATGATACCGAAGAAACTGATGTATGCCAGGTATGACTTCTGTCCGCCGGGCCTAAAAACATTGATCAGCAGAAGAGCCATGGCCAGCACGGAGAGAAATATCTCCGGTAGAATCGGCGTCATGTTGACGGCTGGAATTAAAATCATGTCCATCTAAAATATCCTCCGGTCGGATTGACTCGTTATTGGTTTACTTTGCGTCGTGCGGATTAACAGCAGGTGCAGCTTGTGGTACGGAAGAGGGCTCAACACCGGGATGACCGGCCGGCATAGTGCTGCCAGGATGGCCGGCAGGCATTTCACCGGCCTGTTGACCGGCGGGCATCTGCATCTGATCAACAGCTGGAATCACCTGGGCGTTTACCGATGCCACGCGAACCTGCGCAACAAGCTTCTTGACAGCAGGATCCATTTTATCGATGAACGGCTTGGGATAAAATCCCATGAAAAAGATCATTACCAGCAGAGGGACCATGATCGTGATTTCACGGGCATTCAGGTCAAGGAGCTTCAGGTTTTTGGGATTGTCAAGCTCTCCGAACATGACTCTCTGGAATACCCAGAGCATGTAAACCGCAGAGAGGATGACGCCGCTTGTTGCGATAACGGTCCACCAACGGAGCTGGCTTTCAAAAGCACCGAGCAGAATCAGGAATTCACCGACGAAACCGTTCGTGCCGGGCAAACCGACTGACGAGAAGGTGACAATCATGAATATCGTTGCAAATATCGGCATCTGTTTTGACAAGCCGCCGAAATCGGTAATCAGACGGGTGTGGCGACGCTCGTAAATAAATCCGACGATAAGGAACAGTGCGCCGGTTGAGATGCCGTGGTTGATCATCTGCAGCATGCCGCCGGTGATACCCTCAACGTTGAATGCGAATACGCCAAGCATGACAAAACCGAGGTGGGCAACGGAGGAGTAGGCAACCAGTTTTTTAACATCTTCCTGCACCATGGCGACAAGTGCGGCATAAATAATGCCGATAACCGCGAGTGTAGCAAGCAGTGGAGCAAACTTGTGTGCCGCCTCCGG
>JBAVTM010000142.1:0-1641 GCA_049696195.1 Desulfuromonadaceae bacterium
TGGAACCGGCGGCGGTCTCGTTCCCCAGGGCAATCTCGGCGCCGTGCACTCCGAAGAAGGCGAGCATGAGCAGGGCGATCATGCCGAGAATGGCAAAGGCTTCCCCGGTGCGTGCCCCCTCGTACGGTGGGGCGACGATCCGCCGCACGACGGCTATGCCGACGGCCAGCAGAGCCAGGAGCGATGCCAGGTCGAAGACAAAAGCCAGCGCACCGTACACCGCCGGAGGAAGCAGGGAGAGACTGATGCCGGGGAATATGCCATGGAGAAGGAACTCCCCGTTGGCCGCGGCGAGGATCAGGAACGCCCAGAAGATCACGGCGTGGTTGGCGCCAAACGGCCGGTTCAGGACGCGCTTCTGGCCGAAGGCGTAGTGCAGCGCCGCGCCGATGCGGCCGCCGGGAGGAGTGAACCGGTCATCCTCCGCACCGAGCGCGACCAGGCTCAGACGCCGGTAGCAGCTCCAGACGAACAGGATGAGTGAAAATATCAAAAATGTAGCGAAAACAGTCGGATCGGGTGTCATGGTTAAACCTCTTGTTTTGGTGGCAAAGCTACGGTTGAGCCTTCAGTTCCCTGATCTGGGCGATCAATTCCGGCACCACCTGAAACAGGTCGCCGACGATGCCGTAGGTGGCGACCTCGAAGATCGGGGCCTCCCTGTCGCGATTGATGGCGATGATCACATCGGAGTCCTGCATCCCCACCAGATGCTGGATGGCGCCGGAAATGCCGCACGCGATGTAGATTTTGGGGCGCACCGTCTTGCCGGTCTGCCCCACCTGACGGTCCTGGGGAAGCCAGCCGGCGTCGACGGCGCTGCGCGAGCCGCCGATTACGCCGCCCAGCTCATCGGCCAGCTCCCGGAGCAGACTGAAGTTCTCCATCGTCATCAGGCCTCGCCCGCCGGAGACGATAAACTCGGCCCCGGCAATATCGACGTCATCCATCCCCTTCTTGTCCCTGATGATCTCGAGAACCTTGGTAAAAATATTCCTCTCGTCGGGAGCAAAACTGTCCCGGACGATCTCTCCGGCGGCATCCTCCCGCCTTTCCGGAAGCGGCATCACCTGGGGACGTACCGTGGCCATCTGGGGGCGGAACCGGTCGCACATGATCGTGGCCATGATGTTGCCGCCAAAGGCCGGCCGGGTCTGCATCAGGTTGCGTTTGCCGTCAATCCCCAGACCGGTGCAGTCGGCCGTCAGCCCGGTCTTCATGCGCGTGGCAACCGCCCCCGCCAGGTCGCGGCCCATGCCGCTCGCCCCCATCAGGACGATTTCGGGCTTGAACGTGCCGATCAGGTGGCAGCATGCGGCGAGGTACGGTTCGGTGCGGTAATATCTGTAGACCGGATGGTCGAGAAGGTACGCTTTCGCTGCCCCGTAGCGGAAGGCTTCGTGGCAGAGGTGTTCGACGTTGTCGCCGATGACTACGGCGCACAACTCCACCCCCAGGGCACGGGCCAGTTCGCCGCCGGCTCCCAGAAGCTCCCAGGAGACGCGGGCCGCCTCCCCTTCCGTCTGTTCGACGAAGACCCAGACGTTCCGGTAATCGGCGATCAATTCCCGCCGCCTCTGCTCTTCCTCGTCGATCTCCATGGAGGGCAAAGTCCCCTGTTTTTCCCATTCCGCGAGGATG
>JBAVTM010000143.1:0-2361 GCA_049696195.1 Desulfuromonadaceae bacterium
CCGGCGGGGTGCCGGTCTTCGCCGTCAAGGGTGAGACCCTGGAGCAGTACTGGGACTATACCCACCGCATCTTTGAATGGAGCGACGGCGGTTTCTCCAACATGATCCTGGACGACGGCGGCGACGCCACCCTGCTGCTGCATCTGGGCGCCAGGGCCGAAAAGGACCTCTCCGTGCTGGCCACACCCGGTTCGGAGGAGGAAACGATCCTCTACGCCGCCATCAAAGCCAAGCTGGCTGTCGATCCGATCTGGTACTCCACCCGTCTGGCACAGGTCAAAGGGGTGACCGAGGAAACTACCACCGGCGTTCACCGTCTGTACCAGATGCATGAGCGGGGCGATCTGAAATTCCCGGCCATCAACGTCAATGACTCGGTCACCAAGTCCAAGTTCGACAACCTGTACGGCTGCCGTGAATCGCTCGTGGACGGTATCAAGCGCGCCACCGACGTAATGATTGCCGGCAAGGTCGCCCTGATCTGCGGCTACGGCGACGTGGGCAAGGGTTCGGCCCAGGCCATGCGCGCACTTTCGGCCCAGGTATGGGTAACCGAAGTCGATCCGATCTGTGCCCTGCAGGCCGCCATGGAAGGTTTCCGTGTCGTCACGATGGAGTATGCCGCGGACAAGGCCGACATCTTCGTGACCTGCACCGGCAACTACCACGTCATAACCCATGACCATATGATCAAAATGAAGGACCAGGCGATCGTCTGCAATATCGGCCATTTTGACAATGAGATCGAAGTCGCGGCTCTGGAGAAATACCAGTGGGAGGAGATCAAGCCGCAGGTTGATCACATCATCTTCCCGGGGGGCAAGCGCATCATCCTGCTGGCCAAGGGGCGCCTGGTGAACCTGGGGTGTGGCACCGGTCACCCCAGCTACGTCATGTCCTCCTCCTTCGCCAATCAGACGATCGCCCAGATCGAGCTGTTCTGCAATCCGGGCAAATATCCGGTCGGCGTCTACGTCCTCCCCAAACACCTGGACGAGAAGGTGGCCCGTCTGCAGCTGAAGAAGCTGAATGCGCAGTTGAGCGTACTGACCGACGAGCAGGCCGCCTATATCGGCGTGCCGAAGCAAGGGCCGTACAAGGCGGAGCAGTACCGCTATTAGTAGGATAAACAAGACCTCCGGGGTTTCTGAAACCCCGGAGGTCTGTTTTTGGAGATGAATTTTTATGGAGTGTCGTGTCGGGTGTGCTGCCTGCTGTATCGCACCATCAATCTCGTCACCAATTCCCGGCATGCCGGAAGGCAAGCCGCCCGGGGTGCGCTGTCCTCAATTAACGCCGGACAACCGCTGCAAACTTTTTGGGCATTCCGAGCGACCGCCGGTCTGCTGCAGTCTGCGACCGAACGAGGAAATGTGCGGCCACAGCGATGTTGAAGCGATGGAAAGACTGGCCGGTTGGGAGCAGATGACGCGGCCGGAACCTACTTCTTCTGACCGGTCTGATTCAGTGCTTTGATCAGGGTGTCGGTGACATCCTGCGCGTCGACGGAGCTGGCGACGTAAAGCAACTCCTTTTTGACCACGATAGCGGCAAATCCGTTGGCTTTGCCATGTTCCGCCGCCGCCTGCTCAATCGCTTCGTAGAGCGTCTTCGTCTCTTTTTCCTGCAGGGCAAGAAACTCTTCTTCCGACGTCTGGGCAAGTTTCTGAAGCTCTTCCAGCTTCTTCTGGAATTCCTTCGATTTGGCCTCGCGCTGTTTCGGGGTCATCGTTGCAATCTTCGCTTCAATGGATGTTTTCAGCTTATCAAGCGCTTTCTTCTTTCCCTCAATTTTTCCCTGAAGAGAGTTTTTCTTCGATGTAAGCAGGGTCCTGAACGCTTTACCGCGCTCTGATTCCGTGCCGATACGGGCAATGTCCACATAGCCGATGCGGGCGGTCTGGGCTGCCGCAGCCGGTTTTAGTGCAGCTTCGGCAGGTGCTGACACCGCCGTCTGCGGTGGAGCCGGCGGTTTTACCTCAACTGCGGTGTCGGCAGCGAAAGCGAGAGAGGGAAGTGCAAAAAAACAGGCGATCAGGACTCTTTTGAAATTAGCGGGCATGGTTTCTCTCTTTTGATCTTGGATTAGGTGGTGCGAATAACATATGTGTGTGCATTCAAACGGGCAGCTTTGATGCGGCGCAGCAGCGATATCAGCAGCGCTCCGAAGAGCAGGAGCAGGGAAGCAGCCGAGATCAGCGGGTGAGCGACAGCGATTACAATTGGTGCCAGAGCCAGACGGGTCACACCCCGCAGAACCGGGTGCCGGGCAATGAAATCGGCCAGCGGTGGGCTGAGGCGGTAGTAAAGCGTGACAAAAGCGCGGCCGGGAGCGTTGGTCAGCAGGTACTCGTCCCGGAA
>JBAVTM010000144.1:0-6491 GCA_049696195.1 Desulfuromonadaceae bacterium
CCGGTATGCGGCCACCACCGCACCGTTGTCGAACGGATCCCTGACCAGAAAGCCCGGTACAAGAAACCTGCGTGCAAACGGGCGCGTCGAAGTGAACGCAGATTGCAGGATCAGGGCCGCGCTGGGACGCCGGGCGGCAAGGGCGCAGGCCGCGCCGCCTCCCAGCGAACGACCGAAGAGAACGATCCACCCCGGATCAACCTCTTCACGCTGCAGCGCCGCATCATACGCGGCGACCGCGCCCTCGGTAATGCTGCTTTCCGCAGGAGTGCCCGGTGACCTGCCATAGCCGGGATACTCCACCAGCAGCACCCCCATTCCCAGTTCACGGAATCCTTCGACCTGTTCCGGCAGATAATCGACGACCTCACCGTTGCCGTGAAAGAAGATCACCAGCGGCCGCCGCTCCCCCTGTTTCCTCTTTAAAGGCGGCATGAACCATGCCTCTCCGGGTCCGGTTGCGGTTACGATCTTGATGGGCAGTATGCCTGCCGGAGGTTTCCCGCTGACCTGTATGGTTCGCCCCGGGTAGATGATCTGCCGCTGCAGCAGATAGACGAGCAGGGCGTAGCCGGCATAGGCAATGCCGGCGAGTGTAAAAAACTTGAGTAAAGGCGAAATCGGCATCATGTGACTCCCTTAGTTGTCATTCACCCGTTGCCGGAGCATCAGAAACGCCAGCAGATATGCGGCTGCTCCCAGCAGCAGCACTCCCCGAAATCCTGCGACCATCGCAGTCATGACTGCAAGGAGGGGAGCCAGAACCGAAAAAACACCGTTGACGGCCCAGGCCCATGGAATCAGGGAGGGCTCCACCTGACCGAGCAGTTTAAGGCCAGCAGGGAAGGGTATCCCCATCAACATGCCGGGAATCGCGACGAGGAGACAGAAAAAAACGCCCCTGAGCGGTAGCGGCCAGGGGGCGGCGATGACGAACAGCGGCGGCAGGAGCAGCGCGCAGAGCCCCACCAGCAGTGCGAGAATAAGTGTTGTGCCCGGTTGTGTCAGGCGGGGGTAACGGTGACTGAGCAGGCTCCCTGTTCCGGAACTGATCAGGAGAGAGGCGAGCACCGCCGAAACCGCAACCGATGGATCTTCGAGCGGCAGGATAAACTTCTGGATCAGCGCCACCTCCACGAACATGTAGGCCAGGCCGAGCAGGGCAAAATACGGCAGGAAGATACTCCGGGCCGACCGTTCCGTCGCGCCCGTCCCCTTTCCGGCCAACGCGGGAAGCGCCAGCAGCAGCGCGCTGATTGCGGCAGCCTGGACAAGGACGGCCGGCAGGATGTAGCCTCCCTCCAGAAAGAACTGCCACTTTCCCCCCATGGCCCGGTAGGTTTCCGGAATCCTGTCGAATCTCAGGAAATGTGAAAAAAAGGGAGAGTCATCCCGTACCGGTCTGACGTCGAACAGATAACCGGTCAGGAAGGAATCCCGTTCAGCCGGGGAAAGAATGGCGCTGAACCCCTTGTAGTAGTCGAAGTCCCGCGTCCTGACATGGACATTGCTCTCCTCCGCCGTAACGCCGCTGAGCCAGGAAAGGTCAAAGCGGTGCAGAGTGGCAAAGTTCCTGACTGCCGCAGTTTCCACAACGGTAAAAGGGGACCTTTTGGCCAGGATGGTAAGAGTTCCCCAGCTTCGGAGTGCCGCCAGATGAGTTCCGGGATTCCGCACCCCCGCTTCTTCCAGGGCCGTTGCCAGCGTGGCCATAATTCGCAGTTCGGTCCGCGGCGGAGGGATGATGAAGAGGTTGACGCTCAGCACACCATTTTCGGTCAGGTGCTCAAGATACGTCCTGAATGCCTCCACCGTGAAACGGTAATTTTCGGATATACCGAAACTCCCCGACGGATTCGTCCCCTGCAGCGAGATGTCGATCAGGTCAAAGCGCCGCGCCTCTCCCGAAAGCCATGATCTCCCCAGGCCGACCCGGCTCCCGGAGGAGTACAGTCCCTCGGAGAACTGACGCAACTCTTCACGGATAATCCTTTCCAGTGCGGAAACGCTTTCCACCGTGGCAATGTTCTCCGCATCATGACGGCGGGCCAGCAAAACCGGCAGTCCCCCCCGTGGATCGAGAATCAGAACCTTCCGGCGCGGTGCGATGGCATAGGGGAGGGCTGCGGGGAGGTGATCGAGGAATGCAAGCTCCGCCGGCTTTTCAACCGCCGTGACTGCATTCACATCTCCGCCGTCGATGCTGATGCCGATCTGTTCCGGCAACGGCTCCTGATAGCGCAGGCTCAGGCCCGGCGCATAGCGGACCGACGGACTTTTGAAGGTATCGATCCGGGCAAAGGGGGTATGCCAGGTGCGGAGATGCTGTGATCCCGGGGATTGCATGGCGGCCTCCAGCCCTTTGTATTGGGACATTCGGGGCTGACAGAAACCGGGGTGAAGAATGAGGAGAACGAGGAGGACCCCCGCGGGGAGGATCGCGGCTGACCGGAGCCGCCTGTCACCCACACTGCACGCTACGGCGACCACAAGCAGAGAGACGACAAAGATCCCCGTCTCCGGCGGCACGAATCCCATCAGCAGCAGAATACCGACCGATCCGACCCCGGCCCCGACCATATCGGCGCCGTAGAGGAGTCCGGCCCGACGGTTTTCCACGCTGAAAGCCGTTGCAATGACGAGGCCGGTGCAGAAAAACGGCAGCGCCAGACTGAGATAGGTCAGCAGGATATTCAGGAGCTCCCACCGCTCCCAGGCAAGACGGACCGGATCGAAGGCAACCAGATTGGCGAGCAGGAATCCGGCCGGCATGGCTACTCCCAGGGCGAGGGTATACCATCCGATGTGGTCAAGCTTTTTGAGGCCGGGGTAGATGGCCAGGATGATGCCGCTGGCGGCGAAGCCGAGCATGGCGATGCTGATGACCATGAAGGCGAAGTGGTACCAGATTGTGATCGAAAAGATGCGGGTAAGGAGCACCTCGAAGGAGAGGCTCGCCATGGATGAAAGGAAGATTAGCCGCGGAATTCCGGACTCAAGGCTCTTCATCGGTTACTCCACGAATGCAACAAGGAATGAGCGGCGTGCAGTGACCATTATACCACCAGAAAACCGGAACCTGGACTGCAGTCGGCACCATGATTGTAAAAGTATTGTAAAACGGCATGTTAAGTCACTTATTTCAAGTGCGCTTCTATATAATTGAACAAGTAATGCTGCACGCTGCCAAAAGGAGAACATCATGTCGCCCCGTCCCCCGCCCGCAAATCACCCCCTCCATCCTCTGGCAACCAGAGCCCGCGTTCTTCTGTCAAGTGTCTTTGGTCCTTACTGCCAGGACGATGAATACGGCAGCCGCAGCATCAACCCGATGGAACTGTACCAGAATCAGGTCACCCGCCTCCAGGGGGGATTCTCTCTCCGCATGTTTCACCGCTCCTTCGGACTGATGATGATTAAGGCCAATATCGACGCCCCCTGCACGCTGCTCGATTTTCCTACCCTGGAGAGCTTCACGGAACAAATCCGCAATCAGAGCTACGATATCATCGGCATCAGCGGGATTATTGCCAATGTCGGCAAAGTGGCAAAGATGTGCGAGCTGATTCGCCGGTATCAGCCGGGAGCAGTTATTGTCGCAGGAGGACACATCGCCAACAAGGAAGGGCTCGACCAGCTGATTTCAGCAGACCTCATCGTCCGTGGCGAAGGTATACGCTGGTTTCAACGCTACCTCGGCCAGGATGACCAGTTGCCGATCAAGCACCCCGCGGCCCTGTCCGGATTCGGTTCAAAAGTCATGGGATTGGAGATTGGCGACAGCCCCGACCGGACGGCGGCGATCCTGATCCCCTCCGTCGGCTGCCCCATGGGGTGTAACTTCTGCTCCACATCCGCACAGTTCGGCGGAAAGGGGCAGTTTGTCAATTTCTACGAAACGGGCGATGAACTCTTCGCCGTTATGTGCGGGATCGAGCGGGAGCTGAAGGTGAGTTCCTTTTTTGTCCTCGACGAAAATTTCCTGTTGCACAGGAAGCGGGCGCTGCGGCTCCTGGAACTGATGGAGTCCAACGAAAAGAGCTGGTCACTGTCCGTATTCAGCTCGGCACGAGTCCTGAAATCCTACACGATGGATCAACTGATGGGGCTGGGGATCGGTTTTGTCTGGATGGGGCTTGAAGGTGAGGAGAGCGCCTACGACAAGCTCAAGGGTGTTGACACCCTCGACCTCGTGAATCATCTGCAGGAAAGCGGCATCCGGGTCCTCGGTTCATCAATCCTTGGACTTGAAGATCACCGACCGGAAAAACTGGGGGAGATCATCGAGTATGCCGTCCGCCATGACACGGTATTCCACCAGTTCATGCTCTATACGCCGATTCCCGGTACCCCCCTCTACGAACAGCACAAGCGGGAGGGGAGCCTGCTTCCCGAATCCCAATTCCCCTTTGCCGATGCCCATGGCCAGTATCGCTTCAACTACCGCCACCCGCATTTTGAAGACGGGGAGGAGGAGAGCTACCTCCTTGATGCATTCCGGCGCGACTTCGAGGTCAACGGCCCCAGCCTGCTGCGCCTGATCAGGGTTCTGCTGAACGGCTGGCAGAGTCACATCCTCCATCCCCGGCGGGTTCGGGAGCGCCTTGCCCGGGAAGCCGCACCGCTCAGATCCACCTACGCCGGCGCGGTCTGGGCCATGAAAAAATATTTTCACCAAAATGTACAGATCCGGAAAAAGGCGGGAAGGCTTCTTGATGATCTCTATGCCGAATTCGGCTGGAAAACACGATTCGTTGCGCCGCTTATCGGCCGCTATGTCTTCAGTCGCCTTATGAGAGAGGAAGAGCGGCTCGCAGCGGGCCAGACCTATGAACCCCGTTCCTTCTGTGAAGACAATGCGGCAGCATTGGCTCTGGCCCGCACCGGGGCCACCCGGCGCAGAACAGGCAGGCAGCAGACCACTCTGCCGCACCGGCCTGGTGACATGTGGACCGGCATCGCTTCCGGCAATACCGCAGCAGATATATTTGGTTGAAGGACGGACCTGAAATGTCAAGGTCCCATCTTCAAATGCACGGTTCTCTACAGCCGTTTGGTGTCGATGATGCGAGAGGGTTCGTGAATGGAGTGATACTTCTGGAGATCTGATGAAAAGATGTGGCGGGGGAACGAGTAAAACGACGGCTATGCTGAAATCAGGACCCTGCGCCCCTCGACCCTGATTTTTCCCTCTACAAACAGCTTGATCGCCTCGGCAAACGTTTGATGCTCGGCCTTCTGAATCCGGGCGGAGAGGGATTCTTCCGTGTCATCCTGCTCCACGGGAACGACCGTTTGCAGGATAATCGGTCCGGTGTCCGTACCGCAGTCGACAAAGTGAACGGTGCAGCCGGAGACGCGAACCCCGTAGTCAAGGGCCTGCTGCTGGGCATGGAGACCCGGGAAGGATGGGAGCAGGGCAGGGTGGATGTTCATGATGGCATGGGGAAAGGCACTGACCATAACCTCGGTCAGAATCCTCATGAATCCGGCCAGGATTACCAGATCTACCTTGTGGCTGCGCAGAATATCGACCGTTGCGGCGTCGTACGACCGTCGCTCGGCAAAGCCGGCGTTTTCATGGACAACGACCGGAATCCCGTGCCGGGCTGCCCGGGTAAGGGCGTATGCGTCCGCTTTGTTGCTGATGACACAGGCGATCTCGCCACGAATCTCACCCGATTCTATCCGGTCGATGATGGCCTGAAGGTTTGTGCCGCTTCCTGAAACCAGGACCCCCAGTCGGCAGGGCGCATTCCCCGACATACCCGTTACCCCTCAACCAGTTCGACTCGTTCATCACCGGCGCCGCAGGCAGCAATGTCGCCGATGACCCAGGCCGATTCACCAAGACCCTTTAAACGATCGATGATTTCCTCCGCCTGGTTCTCCGCCACGGCAAGCACCATTCCGATTCCCATGTTGAACGTACGGTACATTTCATCGCGCTCGACATTTCCGGCCTTCTGCAATACCGTAAACAGGTTCGGCTGCTCCCACCTGTTTATGTAGATGTGAGCCTGGCACCCCTGGGGGAGTACCCGGGGAACATTTTCCAGAAGGCCGCCGCCGGTGATGTGGGCGATGCCGTTAATGGAGAAATCTTTCAGCAGGTTTAAAATTGAGCGCACATAAATTCTGGTCGGCGTCAGCAGCACGTCGGCGACTGAAGCGTCGGCACCGGGGAATTCATCGTGTATGGTGAGCCCCAGACGATCAAATATCAATGTGCGAGCCAGAGAAAAGCCGTTGCTGTGCAAACCGCTGGATGCAATACCGATCAGGCGGTTGCCGACCGATATGCCGGAACCGTCGATGATGTGTTCACGGTCCACGACACCGACGGTAAATCCGGCAACATCATATTCACCATCGGCATAAAAACCGGGCATTTCGGCGGTTTCTCCACCAATCAGCGCACAGCCAGCCTGTTTGCACCCTTCGGCAATCCCCTTCACGATCTCGGCACCCTTTTCCGGCAGCAGCTTTCC
>JBAVTM010000145.1:0-1753 GCA_049696195.1 Desulfuromonadaceae bacterium
CTTTAAAGATGCGCGGCATTGTATCAAGATACCAGTTGAATACGAGATGAGGCGTGTGGGGGAGATCCACATCCTCCCGCATCCGTTCGACGCCCTGCAGGTACCAGAGTGGAAACGCGCCGCTGTCACCCCACGTAAACATGACGGCATTCTGTGGCAGGGATCGAAGAGAATTTGAAGCATAGTCAAAAGCGATATAATTATTATGTTGGTCGTTTTCGAAATAGTTGACGGCACACAGTGCTGACGGAAGCGTAAAGAACAGCACCGCTGTCACTATGTACACAGGAGCTCCAATACGTTCAGGCAGCTGTGCAGTGCGAATCGCATAGTCAAGCAGACTGAAGAGGCCGACGCCGACCATGACCGCAGAAAGCAGATAAAGCGGTGTAAAAAATTCTTCCGTAAGAAAGATCATGTCCAATGCTGTGTTAAAATAGCCGACAATCACAAGCAGGAAGACGGCAATTGACACAAAATAGGCGACAAAAACGGTCCGGTTCCGCCTCCAGAGACAGACGAGCCCGAGTAGCATCAATGCCGCGCCGATCCAGGTAAACTCTCGAGGAACGTTAAATGCCCTGATTTGTGCCAACAAAAGAGTGAAATCCCGCGTAGGAGGCTCGGTTGGATAGCCCTTCCGGAGGAAATGCCACAAAAATTGATCTACTGTTTTGGCATCACCCCAGTTAAGCAGCGGGTTCCTCAACGCGCGAAGCGGCAGATACAGATGAACCGAGAATCCGAGCAGAGCAAAAGCCGTTGCAAGGATGAGCTCCTTGACTCGTGTGATCATGCGCCAATCCGTCAGCACTATCATAAAAAACCAGGCCGGCAGCAACAGGACTATGATCTGATGCACTCCCATCGCCAAACCAGCGAGAAACGTACAGACATAGACATATGACGGACGCTCACTCCCTTCACGGTACTGTTCCTGCCACTGCAGCAGCAGATAAAAAATAACTGCTGAAATAAACGCCAGCAGTGGGTAGGGCTTGTCATGATTTGATTGCAGCCACAGACGAGGCGTTACGGCAAAAGAAAGCGCAGCAGCCAGGCCGGCACATCGAACCGCAACCAGATTAAAACGCTCATCGCGGAGTAATGCCGATTTATTCAGTAAAGAGGTTGTCAGGATATACACCATCAGGCATGCCAAAGAAGAAGAAACCGCAGTGGCGATATTGATTCGAAAGGCGATATTGCCAAGCGGCAGCCAGGTAAAGGGCTTGGCATACATTAAAAAGAGTGGATAGCCTGGAGAGTGCGCCGATCCGAGCGAAGCGGTTGCGATCAGAAATTCACCACTGTCAAAAAATGTTACCGATGGCGCCAGTGTGATCATGTAAACAGCAAACGGGAGTACGAATGAAAGAATAAGAAAGATGTCCAGGTTGATTTTTTTGAATCCGGGTAAGCTCATCTGACTTTTTCCGCTCCTTGAAGTTCGCTAAGAGATGTCTTGTTTTTCCAGAGATAATATAAACCAGCTATGATAACCGGAAAGAAGGAGGTGCCATGCAGGACCAGCGCAATACTGACAGCGGTTGATTCTTCGATGCCGAACGCAGAGAGCCCCTTGAAGCAGGCATAATGATACGTACCGATAAATCCGGGCGAAGCCGGCACCATCACTGCGAACACCAACAAAACCAGTATGAACATGGATGCGGTAATGGGGAGATGGATGCCAAAGCCCTGCAACACCATATCAACCGGAATAACGCAAAACAACCAGACGGCCAGGGAG
>JBAVTM010000146.1:0-1699 GCA_049696195.1 Desulfuromonadaceae bacterium
GGAAGCCTCTTTCTCGGCTTTTCGCTTTCCCTCACGGCCGTGCTGCTGACGCAGGGTTCAAATACTTCGGTGGATTCGATGTTTCCTGTGCTAGTCCTTCTCCTTCCCATATTCGATACGCTCCGGGTACTCACGGTGAGACTCCTGAACGGGAAAAATCCGTTCCGTGGAGACAACCTCCACCTGCATTTCCTCATCATGGAGAAAAACATTTCACCCGTGTACGTGACGTTCATATTCTGGTCAATGACGGCACTATTCGGCGGGGTTGCACTCTCCCTGACAAACAATACATCGATGTCATATCTTACCTTCGTGCTGTTTGCCTCGTTACTCCTCGGCTTGTTTGCCTTCAGCCTGACACAGAGACAGCACATCCGGAGAGAAGCTCGCACCGGGTCACCACTTCCGGCCGAGACGGGGGCATATTCTTCCGGACTCACCCGGCACCATACTTTCGGTTTCGGTTTCACACGCAATGAGGAAATAGTGAGATTTAAATGGATCGTAACAATGGGCGTCTTGCTGCTGCCCGCCCAGACGATCGGCCAGACCGACTGCTGGTACTACGAATATCCGGATCACTACATGGCGGTATGTGACGGAGATGAAAGGGCGGGAGCTGTCCCGCCCCACTCCGCGGTTACGGTCCAACCGGCATTGAATCCGGATTCGCAGAGTACCGGCAACCGGTCTGACAAATCATTAAAATCTGCTCCCTCCAGCTATTCAGAGTCGACCACCCGAACCCCATCGTCGGCACATGAAGCCCAGCAGCAAGGAACAAGACGGGAAGGTTTTGTCGATAAATCCGCCCCCCTGTCACCGGGCAAAGACATTGTCTTGACCGAGGTGAAACCGCAGGCCAACGGAAGGAAGAGCGAGGTGTACCCGAGCATGTACCGCCCTCCCCGCTCGATTTTGAACAGACTGCAATCGGAATAGCCTCGCAAATACCGCAAATACGGAGAGATGAACATGATCAATCACTGCCTTGCACTACTGCTGCTCTTCACCCTGACCGCAAACGTAAGCCATGCAGCTGCACCGGACCGGGAAGCTCCCCTGGAGCGGAACTATTCTGCCGCTGACGATAACAAGATCAGGCCTCTGGCGGAAAAGGGTGATCTTCAGGCTCAACTGGAACTGGCCTATCTCTATTTCCAGGGGAAAGAGGTCAAGCAGGATTATGCCGAATCCGCCAAGTGGTTGAAAAAAGCGGCCGACCAGGGTGACCCGGTAGCCTGCTACAACCTGGGGCGGATGTACGGTGCCGGCCGTGGTGTCAATCAGGACGACGCGGAAGCGGTCCGTTTTTACCGACTGGCAGCCGATGCGGGCAATGCCGATGCCCAGACCGCTCTGGGAATTTCCCTTGCCAATGGCAAGGGGGTCAAGCAGGACATCAGCGAGTCGCTCAAGTGGCTGCGCAAAGCGGCCGAACTGGGATCCCCCCACGCCCGAGGTATTCTGGGGAAAATGTATGCTACCGGAACTGGCGTTCCCAAGGACGATAACGAAGCGGTCCGAAATTTTCGCCTTGCAGCAGAAGCCGGCGATGCGGATGCGCAGACCTCTCTTGCGCTTGCTCATCTCCTGGGCAAGGGGGTTATAAAAGATCCCCAGCAGGCCTATTACTGGGCTGAAGTTGCCGGGGGAAAAGGGGGTGAAATGGCGAAAGCAGCCAAGGATATTGCCG
>JBAVTM010000147.1:0-3268 GCA_049696195.1 Desulfuromonadaceae bacterium
CCGCGCATACCGACGCAGGCGCCGACCGGATCAACATCACGATCATTTGATGACACCGCGATTTTGGCACGAGAGCCGGCATCACGTACAATGGCGTTAATCTCGACGATCCCTTCGGCGATCTCCGGCACTTCAGCCTCGAACAGCTTGGCAAGCATGCTGGGATGGGTGCGGGACAGCATGATCTGCGGCCCCTTGGTGGTCATGCGGATATCGGTAATAATCGCGCGGATCCGATCGCCGGGACGATAAACTTCACGCGGCATCTGCTCCTTGGCCGGCAGAACCGCCTCTGCGCGCCCGAGATCTATCAGCAGCTCCCCTTTTTCAAAACGACGCACCATGCCGGTAATGACTTCCCAGATCCGGTCCCTGTATTCGTTATAGATCGTTTCGCGCTCGGCATCGCGCACCTTCTGGATAATGACCTGCTTGGCGGTTTGAGCGGCAATACGGCTGAATCCGCTCGCATCCAGTTTTTCGCCCAGCGAATCGCCTATTTCGGCTTCCGGATCAATCTCGTGAGCTTCATCGAGACCGATTTCCCTATAGGAATCCTCCACCTCTTCCACAACCGTAACAAACTCGAAAAGTTCAACCTCTCCGGTTTCATGATTGTAATGGGCTTCGAGTTCGCGGGTATTGCGATACTTTTTATTTGCAGCCGTTAAAACCGCCTGTTCCATTGCTTCCAGAACGACCTGACGGTCAATGCCCTTCTCTTTTACAAGTTGGTCGATAGCGTGCTTGAGGTTAATTATTGTATCCACGGTTACTTCTCCTTGCTGGCATATATGTATTTCAGATCAGAGTTCAAATTCGAGATTGGCCTTGGCAACCTGCTCCATGGGGATGGACGCGGTCTGTCCCTCGGTCAGCGTCATTTTAACGACACCGTCCACAAGTCCGTCAAGTTTTCCCAGAAACGTCTTGCGCTTGTTGCCGCTGTCATCACAAAACGGCTGATAGGTGCGAACTTTAATGAGGCGTCCGGCAAAGCGTTCGTAATCAGACGGCTTTTTGAGCGGACGGTCAAGACCCGGCGACGAAACCTCCAGGGTATAGTTGCAGGCGATGACATCTTCCACGTCGAGGACCATCGACAATTCCCGGCTGAGCCCGGCGCAGTCGTCAAGCAGCACGCCGCCTTCCTTGTCGATGAACAGCCGCAGCACGGCATCGGGACCGACTCTGCCGAATTCGATATCGACCAGCTCAAGCCCCATTGATTCGAGAATCGGCTGGGCAATACGGGTTACTACTGTGCATGTATCTTCTTTATGAGCGGCCATACCATTCCCGATTGGACAAAAAAAAGTGAGCCTTGCGAGCTCACGTACTGAGTGAACATAAATTGTCTCTCTTTCCTACCATGCCAACACGAGTAATGCAAGCTTATTTTTCATTCAAACGTCTATTTTATGCAGACTCGACGCACTTCATGAATATCCGCAAAACCGTAATGGTCCATGGATTAAAAACTGTAACGCAGTCCCGCCATTATATTGCTACTCATGTAGGAAAGGTCCTCACCGTCAACCGTAAAATCGAAAGCAGCGGCCAGGAAACGGTAAGAAAGATCGATTGCGACGTTCTTGTTCAGATTATATGCAGCTCCAGCAATAATCTGGTACCCAAATTGACTTTCATTTTTGTTCCCGCCCGGAGCCTTGAACTCACCGTTTAGCATACCTATGCCGGCACCGACATACGGTGTGAATGCGGAATTGGTTTTGATATCGTAATAAGCGTTAGCCATGTAACTCATGATCGTAATATCAGAATAGGCGGTTACAGGCACAACTGAATTGACGTTATCTACATCGGCGTTTTTATAACCAAACTCGAACTCGATCCTGACGGGATCGATATTATAGCCGGCACTCACGTTTAAACCGTACCCGGTGTTGTATTCAGCGGTACCAAGATTATCACGACTCCCAAAAAGACTCGACCTTTTGATGTCACTTTCATGCGTGATACTGACTCCACCGGCAGCACTGATGTACGGTCCTGCAGCCAAGACAGATGTAGCTGAAGCCACCAGCAATAATCCCGCTAATAATGCTCTGGTTTTCATGTGCAGCCTCCTGAGTATCCGTTCCGGGTCAGTTATCGAGAGGGCCTCCATTATCACCCCATACATCCATCCATTGCTGCTGTGGAGTCCGGTTGTCTCCAAATTGGACGATGACGCCGTCCTCTCTTTGGTAAGAGCATGACCAGCCGGGTTTATCTGCACCATGGAAGGTCGGATAATCTCTGGGGTGATCTATGGCATGGTATGGAGCAGAATAGGTTCCGTCATCCTTTGGAGGTGGGCAACATTCATCCCCGGTATACCAATTGTCATACTGAACCGGTGGTGAAGCAAGGAACACCATAACCATAATTGCTTGAAGTGTTATCATAGACAGCTACCTATGCGTTGGGATATTTAATTCATAGCGGAATACTTTCCAATATCCGCTCCTGTGTGATGACAACTTTACCACACTTTTTTGGCTTGCACAGACGCTACTCCCGTCACCATAATGTCAGCATGATCTCGAAGAGCAAGCCCCACAGGAAAGAAACAGGCGATGAGACCAGGTATGACTCTGTCGAGCGAGCAGGCATGACCATTGGCTACAGCTGGTGCCGTTCACGTCGCAGAACTCTTGGCATAACGGTTCGCCCTGACAAGTCGGTATCGGTACGGGTACCGTTGCGGACTCCCCTCAAAGAGATCAGGTCATTTGTCATGGACAGGGCGGAATGGGTGCTGAAGGTGTGGAACAAGCTGGATGCGGGGCCGGTCCGGCGACAGCAGGAATACGGTCGCGGGGCGCTATTCATGTATCGGGGGGATGCATACCGCCTCGAATTTACAACCGGTCTGCGCCGCTCGCTGATCCTGCATGACGATCTGATGATAGTGACTACGCCCGGGATACCATCGGAAGAGACGGTCCGCAGGATGATTGCCGGCTGGTACCGGGAACAGGCGCTTGAGATCGTGAAGGAACGGTCAATCGAATGCCATCGTTTGATGCAGGGAGAAGGAATCCCGCTGCCCCCCATCACGATCCGCGCCATGAAAACGCGCTGGGGGAGCTATTCCTACCTGACCCGACGGATCACCCTCAACCTCAATCTGGTCAAGGCCCCGCAATCCTGCCTTGACTACGTGAGCATCCACGAGCTCTGCCACATCAAGGTGCGGCACCACGGAGCCGATTTCTGGCGAATGGTCAGCCGTTACGTGCCCGATTACCTGGCTGTACGC
>JBAVTM010000148.1:0-2216 GCA_049696195.1 Desulfuromonadaceae bacterium
ACAAGCACCAGGAACGGCCTTACAGCAGCACAAAATACCGTAAAAAGGATACCTTAATGAGTCAGATGCCTAAATGTCCAACATGCAGTTCAGAATATACCTATGAAGACGGCGAAATGTTCGTCTGCCCGGAATGCGCCCACGAATGGGCAAAGGTTGCTGCGGAGAGCGCGGAGGCTGTCACCGTCGTGCGTGACGCCTTCGGGAATGAACTTAAGGCGGGTGATTCGATAACCGTCATCAAGGACCTGAAGATCAAGGGTTCGTCAGCAGTTGTCAAAACCGGAGTCAAGATCAAGATCATCCGCCTTGTGTCGGGTGACCATGATATAGATTGCAGGATCGACGGCGTCGGCGCAATGCAGCTGAAATCGGAATTCGTCAAGAAGGCGTGAGAGGAATGAACCTGTGAAAGCGGTTATTCAGCGCGTTACGTCGGCTTCGGTAACTGTCGAAGGTTCCATCGTCGGTCAGATCGGCGGCGGCATCATGATCCTGCTGGGGGTAGAAAAGGGGGATACTGAAGCGGGGGCCGACTGGCTGGCGGATAAGATCACCGTTCTGCGGATGTTCAGCGACGATGACGGCAAGATGAACCTCTCCGTGAAGGATGTCGGCGGGAGCCTGCTGGTGGTTTCCCAGTTCACCCTGGCCGGCAACTGCGCAAAGGGAAAGCGCCCCTCGTTCGACACGGCGGCGCCGGCGGATGAAGGGAAGCGGCTGTACGAATACTTTGTCGCCGCCGCCATGCGGAGCGGCGTGCCGGTCGAAACCGGGATTTTTCAGGCCGACATGCAGGTGTCGATCGTCAATGACGGGCCGGTGACGTTTATTCTGGAGAAGTAGTTATCATTTTCTTTAGCGATGCGGAGATTTATATGAACAAAGAACTTACCCTCGGCTTCTCCCCCTGCCCCAACGACACCTTCATGTTCTACCCACTCGTGCATGGTCTGGTCGATACGGAGGGGATTTCCTACCGGGAACGGCTGGAGGATGTGGAGACCCTCAACCGGTTGGCGCTCGCGGGGGAACTGGATGTCAGCAAGGTGTCCTACCACGCCCTGGGGCATATCCGCGACGACTACGCCCTGCTCCGCGCCGGCAGCGCCCTGGGGCGCGGCTGCGGACCGCTGCTGGTGGCGACGGAGAGGATCGACCCGGCCGACCTGCGCGGCAGGACGATTGCCGTGCCGGGGCGCTATACCACGGCCAAGCTGCTGCTGCGGCTGTTCGACCCGGCGCTGGACACGTTCATCATCATGCCGTTCAATGAGATCATGGATGCCGTGCTGAGCGGCAGCGTTGATGCCGGGCTGATCATCCACGAATCACGCTTCACCTATCAGGGGTTCGGTCTGCACAAGCTGCTCGACCTGGGGGAATGGTGGGAGGGGGAAACCGGCCTGCCGATACCGCTCGGCGGCATCGTGGCACGGCGTTCACTGGGTGCGGAAACGATCGCCGCCGTCGAGCGCGCCCTGAAGGCAGGTGTCGGATACGCCCGGAGCCACCCGGACGAGGCGGCCCGCTATATCGGCGAACATGCCCAGGAGATGAGCCCGGAGGTCTGCGCCGCCCACATCGGGCTGTACGTCAACGATTTTTCAGCCGACCTGGGGGATGAGGGGATTCGCGCGATCACCTGCCTGCTGCAGCGGGCCGAAGAGGCCGGGCTCATTCCGGCGTCCGGGACACCACTCTTTGCCTGAAGGAAAAGTGCGTTAATATCCCGCCGGCCCCTCTTCATCGGCCGGAAGCCTCCTTCCGTACCCCATCACGTTGCAATCCCCCCCTGAGCAGACCGGCAGTACGGGCAGGCCGGTTCGTCCCACTTGAACAACGCCCCGCAGTTCGAACATTTCCTGAACTTTCCCTCGACCTCGCGCAGCGGCCTGGCAAAATAGAGGTACAGAAGCAGCGGGGGAAACAGGGCGCAGAGCAGACACCAGCCGGCTACTTTCCTTCCTCTGTTGGCGGCCATAACGCCGCCGACCACACCGGATACAACAACAATCAGAAACACCGAAAAGGCCGGTTTGACGTACTCAAACATCGCATCCCCCCCCCTTTTTAGCCGCGCACGAATATTCCACCCCAAGCATACCAGAGAGCGGGACCGGCGCAAGCGGCAGGGCACATTCCTCCCCGGGGACATGCAGCATCCGTAATTTGACCGTTATCATCCAGCTGGTATACTTGCCATATCTGACCGC
>JBAVTM010000149.1:0-3774 GCA_049696195.1 Desulfuromonadaceae bacterium
GCGGCCAAACCTGCCGCAGCCCGAGCAGATAATAGCCGCCATCACGGCTTGGACCAAAGACGGCATCGGTCTGAAGCGCCCCCAGCAGTCGATACGCTTCCTGAATATATAGGAGCGGCAGGTCGGGAGCATCGCTGCCGATAATACAACAGACGTCTGTGCCGTCTGCAAACATCTCCTCAAACGCCACCCGCATCCGTTGTCCGAGATCGCCCCAACTCTGGCGGCGTGAGCGGCAGCGATACTTCTCCGACAGCCGCGGGAGCGATCCTTCCTCACAGGCCCAATAGACAACGGGAGCCACGTCGTCCAGCTGACGGACCGCTTTCAGAACATCCTCCAGCATGGTCTCATACTGATCCGCGGCGGCCTGGTCTCCAATCGATGCTGCGAGCCTGGTTTTCACCGCTCCCGGGAGCGGTTCGCGGGCGAAGACAATCAGCCCTGTTTTCATCGGCGATCCAGCTCCACGGCGGCATAGGCCGAATGGTTGTGAATCGATTCAAAGTTTTCCGCCTCGACCGTAAACCAGGTGATGTTTCCCTGCGCCGCCAGGCGGGAATGGGCTTCACGCACCATATCCTCGACGAAACGCGGGTTTTCATAGGCCTGCTCGGTGACGAACTTTTCGTCGGCGCGTTTGAGCAGTGAATAGAGCGGACTGGAGCCGCACTGTTCGATCAGCTCCACCAGGTCCTCGATCCAGATGAAGTCGCGGTAACGCACCCGCACGGTCATGATGCTGCGCTGGTTGTGGGCCCCGAAACGGGACAGCTCCCGGCTGCAGGGACAGAGGGAGGTGAGCGGCACCTTGATGCCGAGCACGAAATCGAGGGAGTCAGTCATGGAGGCGCTGAATTCGCAGGTGTACTCCATCAGGCTCTTGGCGCCGGAGACCGGCGCGGCCTTGTCAATGAAATAGGGGAACTGGATTTCAAGATGGGCGCTCTCGGAGCCGAGTTTTGACTTCATCTCTCCAAGAATTGTCTCAAGCTTGTCTAGGGCGATCTGCTCGCGGTACTTGTTGAGAATCTCCACAAAGCGGCTCATATGGGTACCCTTGAACTGATGCGGCAGATCGACGTACATGTTGATCTTGGCAACGGTATGCTGCAGGGTGCGGTTCTTGTCCATCACCACGATCGGGTAGGTGATGTCCTTGACCCCGACCTTGGAGATCGGTATGCGGCGGGTGTCCGGGCGCTTTTGCATATCCGGCATGGGAACCTGGACGGAAAGTGCGGAAGTACTTTTCATGATTTTATTTCCGGTTTCAGATTGATTTCAAGCACGGTGCCGATCTCGTTCCAGATGCCGTCACGTCCCTCTTTGGAGAGCGCCGAAAACGGAAGCAGCATATTCTTGTCACGCTTGATGGCTGCGGCGATAATCGACCTCTGCTTGGCCTGCTCGTTTTTTGACAGCTTGTCGCACTTCGTTACAACGAGAATCGGCGGGATATTGTACAGTTCAAGCCAGCGCAGCATCTGCAGGTCGCCGTCTGACGGCACCCGGCGGATGTCGAGGATCAGCACGACCGCCTTGAGGCTCTCACGGGAGGCAAGATATGCTTCGATCATTGGCCCCCACTGCTTGCGCAGCGCCGGAGGGGCCTTGGCATAGCCGTACCCGGGGAGATCCACCAGGGTCAGGATGCCGTTGATGTCAAAAAAATTGATCAGCTGTGTCCGGCCGGGGGTTGAACTGGTCCGCACCAACCCCTTGCGTCCGGCCAGCACGTTGATCAGCGAGGATTTGCCGACGTTGGAACGCCCAACGAAGGCCACCTCCGGCAGTCCCGGCGGCGGATAGTCTTTCGGTTTTGCGGCGCTTTTTATAAAATCCGCCAGAAATACATTCATGATCGTTGCTCTCCTTGAAAGGTGCATTATAGTGTTCCGTACCCTTTAGATTCAAGCGCTTAATTCTGACGGAGCAATTTTTGTCCGTTCGCAAATAGCCCGTGGCGTTCACCCCCAATGTATGGTATATAGAAAACAGCGTTATTTCCTTGCGGTATGCTTATTTCTCTTACCTGTTCCCAGCGGGTTCACATGTCGGCATTCTCTCTGGACATAGCTCTGTTCGCCGCCAAACTGGCGCTGGTATTCCTCGTCATCCTCACCCTGGCCGCCTATCTGGTGTTCGCGGAGAGGAAAATTCTGGCCTGGGTTCAGGACCGCAAAGGCCCTAACCGTGTCGGCCCCTTTGGTCTGCTGCAGCCGCTGGCGGACCTGATCAAGCTCCTCACCAAAGAAGATGTCGTTCCGGACGCGGCCGACCGCTGGTTATTTTATCTTGCCCCGGCCATGGCCGCCATCCCTGCCATTCTGATTTTTTCCGTAATTCCTTTCGGGGCGCCGCTGACGATCTACGGGCACACCCTGCCGCTCGTGGTTGCCGATCTGAATGTGGGGCTGCTCTTCTTCCTGGCGCTCTCTTCGATCGCCGTCTACGGTGTCGCGATCGGCGGCTGGGCCTCCAACTCAAAATATGCATTGCTGGGGGGGATTCGCGGCCTCGCGCAGCTGATATCCTACGAACTGTCAATGGGGCTTTCGCTGGTGCCGGTCGTCATGCTGTCGCGCTCCTTCAATCTTACCGATATCGTTGCGGCGCAGGAAAAGGTGCCGTTTATCGTCTACCAACCGCTTGCGTTCATCATCTTCCTGCTGAGTATCACGGCCGAATGCAAACGGATCCCGTTCGATCTCCCCGAAGCGGAGGGAGAGCTGGTGGCCGGCTTCCACACCGAATATTCCGGCATGCGTTTCGGCCTGTTTTTTGTCGGTGAGTACATCAACATCATCGTACTGGGGGGGCTTGCCGCCACCTTCTTCCTGGGGGGATGGCACGGCCCGCTGCTGCCGCCGGCCGTCTGGTTTTCACTGAAGACCCTGGCTGTGGCCTTCTTTTTCATCTGGATGCGCGGAACGCTGCCCCGGTTGCGCTATGACCAGTTGATGCACCTGGGGTGGAAAGTACTGACGCCGCTGTCCCTGGTGAACATCCTGATCACCGGCTGGTGGCTTGCGTTGAAGTGATCTTTACGGGCACTGATGCCCGATCATGTACCAAAGGGAGGAGTCACACATGGAAAGCGTGAATGCAAAAGACCGATATGGTCACACCCCGCTGATCAGTGCTTCCAAAGAGGGGCTCAAGGACTTTGTCCAGGACCTGCTGCATCGGGGCGCCGACATCACCGCCAGCAGCGACAAAGGCAAGACCGCCCTCCACTATGCCGCTGCCAACGGCCATACCGAGATCACCCGGATGCTGATTGAAAAAGGGGCCGATGTCGATGCCCGCGACCGTGAAGGGCATACGCCGCTGATGCTGGCTGCCATTTACGGCTGCAATCAGACGGTACAGGCGCTGCTCGATGGTGGTGCAAATCCATCGATTAAAACGCCGGCCGGCAATACCGCCAACCTGTATGCCGAAAACAACAGTCACCCGCTGGCGGCCGCGCTGTTGAAAAAGGCTGAACGTACAAAAACCGGTCACGCCTGACCGTACGGCACTGTAGTCAGCAGCAGGCAGAGACGCCACAGCGGGGGCGTCTCTGCGTTTGCGGGGTTCATGGTTTATGCAGATAGTTTCCGACATTAAAGCGATTCTCGGCGGTTTCCGCGTCACGTTTGCCCACATGCTGCGCAAGCCGGTGACGGTCCAGTATCCGGAAGAGAAGCGGGTCCCCTACCCCCGTTTTCGGGCCCGGATTGTCCTCACGCGCGACCCGGATGGCGATGAGCGCTGCGTCGGCTGTTA
>JBAVTM010000150.1:0-6036 GCA_049696195.1 Desulfuromonadaceae bacterium
CTGCTCACGGCTTCCGAATGGATGATCTGAAACCTTTGCGGATCACCAAGCTTAGCCAGCAGCTCGAGTTCCCGCCATTCGAGGGGAAACGAAACAAAGGGTTTTTCCCGGGCCCGCAGGGAATACACGCAGATCATCGTCTTTGACGCATCGTTCTGCGACCAGTTGATAAAAACCTTCCCCTTGCGCTGCTCTTTCGCCATCTTCGCGGTCACCAGCTCCGGATAATTCTTCTGCAGGATCACCGCCACGGCTTTTGAAAATACCTTGGTATCTTCAAAGGTCGCCTCCAGGTAGTTCAGGGGGACAAAGACGTGGAGTCCTTTTTGACCCGAGGTTTTTGGATAGCTTGCCAGCTGCAGCCGGGAGAGCAGTTCCCGCAGGATCAGTGCCACTTTGGCACAATCCATGATGTCGGCCGGCTCGCCGGGATCCAGGTCGAAGACCATGGCATCCGGCGTTTCCGGGGATGTTGTCCTAGCCAGAGGCACATGGAGCTCTAATGACGCAAGGTTCTCAACCCAGAGGAGCGTTTCCGGATCGTTGGCCAGACAGACCGTCATGCGCTCATCCTTATGGAAGACCTCGGCCGTTTTCACCCAGTCCGGATGGTGAGGAGGGCAGCGCTTTTCGAAAAAGAAATCCTTTCCCACCCCGTCGGGATAGCGCTTCAGGGTCAACGCCCGGTCTTTCAGATGGGGCAGGATGAACCCGGCAATCCGCCGGTAGTACTCCAGGACCTGGCCTTTCGTGAAACCATGGGAGGGGTAGAGCTCCTTTTCAAGGTTTGACAGGGCGAATCTTTTCCCGGCGATCTCGATTACTTTTCCGCTCACCGGTTCTTCTTCATGTCACGCATGATTTCCTCCAGCGCCGCGACCAGATCGGACGGGCCTTCTCCCTCATCTTCCTCCAGTGCGGGAGCCTCCACCGGGACATTTTCCTTCATCTTCTGCTTCAGGAGCTCCAGCACCTTTTCCCGGCGCTCGTCCGCATATTTTCCCGGATCAAACTCTGCCATCATTTTCCCGATGTTTTTTTTTATCCGGCTTTGCGCTTTGGCTTCGACCTTCCCTTCCTTCGGCGCGATGTCATCAGCGGAAAGGAGCTCCTCGCTGTAATGGAGGGTGATCAGGCTTAGCGCTCCCTCCGAACTTTTGACCGCCACAAGGTACTCGCGCTCGGCCAGCACGAACTTTGCGAGTCCGGCCCTGTTCGTCCGGCGCATCACCTCGGCCAGCAGCCGGTACGCTTTTTCGCCCCCTTTCGAAGGCACGAGATAATAGGGGTGATCAAAATAGAGCGGATCCACTTCATCCATGTCGATGAACTCGACGATCTCGATCGTACGGCTCCTCTCGGGCGACACGGATTCCAGCTCCTCGTCCGTTATCGGTATGTACCGGTCGGGTGCGATTTCGTACCCCCTGATGATCTCGTCCGGGGGGACGATCTCTTCCTGTTTCGGACAGAACATCTTTCTCACAAGGGGCGAATAATCCGTGCTGTGGAGCGTACGAAACGAGATCCGGCCTGGCTTGACGGCCTTGACCAGGTGTACCGGAATCGCCACCAGGCTGAAACTGATCGTACCGCTCCAAATTCCCTGCACAGCCATTTAGTTATCTCCTTTTAGGCCGCTTTCTTCAGACTCGCTTCAAGAGCCTGAAGCAGCTGGTCCGGCGCCGTGGGTTGCAGGAGCCGGGGGCGCAAGAGCACCACTTTTTCGCCGCGGGCTTTGTTATCGATCAGCTGTTGCAGTCTTATCTGATGTTCGTTCTTGAATTTCTGCGGCTCGAACGGAGCGGTCAACTGGTTGATCAGATCGCTCCCGATTTTCAGTTCCTTTTCGGACACCAGGATTTCCTGGAGTTCAAGAGATTTCACCGCAACCACTTCGTCGGCATACCGCAGGGTATTCAGGCGCAGAATCCTTCCGCTCGCCTGCAAGGCCCCCAGATAGGAGCGCTTTCTCATGGTCCAGGTGCAGATCCCTGCCGCATTCATCTCCTGCAAAGCTCCGGCAAGTCCGATGTACCCTTCCGAGTACACGTCCGAATCCGGTTCCAGATAGTAGACGTGATCGAGAAAGACGGGGTCGATCTGTACACTCCTGACGAATTCGTGGACTTCGATCATCCGGCTGGTTTCAGGATTGGTTTGTTCCAGCTCATCTGGGTCGATGATGATATATTTTCCCTCCTCCACTTCAAACCCCTTGATCTGGGCTTCCGGAGGCACGGCTATTTTTTCATACGCACAGATCATCTGCTGGTGCAATCTCACCTGATCACGCCGGTGCAGGAGATGAAACTGAATCCGCTCTTCCTTGACCGCCGCATGCAGCTTTACCGGTAGATCCGTATCCCCGAAATGGATATTTCCTTTCCAGATTGTTCCTCCTGCCATGGAAATTCCTCCGATGGTTTATTAATTCAAGGTCATTTGTTTCTTAAACGATAACAGAGAAAGTTGTACCGTCAAGCCGTCTTGAGTTGTCTCGTCACTACTGTTTTTGTAATGATTGCACTCCATCTGGTGGACTTTTCAAAAGGCGGTGGTATCTGTTTATGTTATGAGGTTTATTTCACGAAGCGGAAAGGAGATGGGATCATGAAAAAAGGATTGATCAGTCTGTTTGTTGCTGCCGTCCTGGCATGTGCGGTAATCGCATTCGCCGACAAGGCCCTGCCGGTCTACAAGCAGGGCGACACCGTGTATGTCTGCGCGTGCGGCGAGACATGCGACTGCAAGACCATGTCTCGCAATGATGGTAAATGCACCTGCGGCAAGGCCTTGGGAAAAGGGGTAATCACCAGCATGAAAGGGGATAAGGCCATGGTCAAACTTGAAGGGAAGGAAATCGCCTTCACGACCAAAGCAAAGTACACCTGCGCCTGCGGCGAAGGCTGCAATTGCGACACCATCAGCCAGAAACCCGGCAACTGCACCTGTGGCAAAGCGATGAAGAAGGTAGAATAGATATCGGCACGGATAGCCTCTTACCAAGCGAAAGGCGGTCATGTGGCCGCCTTTCGCTATTCTGCTTCAGATTGTCAATTAGCGCGAAACCTCAGCCCGTCGGGTGACATCGCAGGTTATCTGCCGGCGCGCAGATAATTGACCAGTTCCCAGCGTTCCTGCCGAGTAAGCTTATCCTTGAAGGGGGGCATGCGTCCGAAGCCGAATGTGACCGCCTTGAACATGTGGGCGTCTGTTCGGTCCCGCACCAGATCAGGGCCGAGGCCGGGTGGAGGGGGTTTAAGCTTCTTGCCGACCGGCCCGCGTTCAGCTGAGGATGCGCCATGGCACATGGCGCAGTTTGTGGCGAAGAGCGTCTTACCCCGGGACAGCTCTGCCGCCGTCCCCGAAAGCGGATTTTTCACTTCGGTGTCTTGAGAGACGATCTCCGTGCCGGTTACAGGCACGGAGCCGGCGGGCGAAACCAGAACCGGCGCCTGGTATGGCTTGGGGGATGGCTGTTTGTCCATCCACATCGCCGCCATCAACAGCGGTGCGACGGCTACAATCGCAATTCGTGAAATGCGCTGCATGCCGGAAACAGCGGTTGAAGCGCAGATAACACAGATAATGAAAAGAAATAGCACCATATTCAAAAGCATAAAAGTGCTCGAAACCAGTGTAATATTCAGGTTTTGATCATGATTTGATTTTGCTCTGCGAATCTCGGCATACCCTGCGTTCAGTATGACATGAACATTCATGGTTCCTCCTCTCCAATGACTCTCAGGGCTCCTGCGGCCCTCATGATCTCTTTCGCCCGCTCGTTCTGTTCCGCTACTGAAAGGGAGGAAATCTCACCGATACATTCTTTTGGCGCATCCCCAGGCTTGCACTGTACTGCATCACCCGCAGCGTGGATGGATAGGCAGATGCCGATGCACCCCTCGGCAATGGCCGGATCGTAGAGACGTCTTTCAAGGGTTGGCAGCTTCATCTCCATGAACATCCCGGCCATGGTGCCGATGATGGCGCACAGCATGGCGACCTCGAAGCAGATGATGGCGGTCGGGTAGAGGGCGATGATCGGTTTGTCACCGGTCTGCACCGGATAGAGCCATGCGGTGCCGGCCGCAAGCGCAAAGCCGGCAGCCGCACCGGCCAGACCTCCGACCAGGGCCAGCCAGCGGAACCGGGAGCGCCGCTCGCTCCTGACCAGTACGCCGTCGGGATACGGTACCGAGGTCAGCGAGTCGATCTGCGCCTCGGTGAACCCGGCTCTGACCAGCCCATCCACCGCCCTGGCTGCAGTCTCAATACCACTGAAGATTCCCAGAATTTCCATCGGATTATTCCTCTCCCGCAATGGACGGCAGCCGGGTGCGACCCAGCGGAACCCCGGACTGGCGGGCCTCCAGCTCGCGCACATCGGAAAGCGCCATGATCGGGAAGAACTTGGCGAAGAGGGTAAAGAGCAGGGCGAATCCGGCCAGGGCGGCCAGGTTGACCGAGATCTCCACCCAGGAGGGGGAATAGCTCCCCCAGACAAAGGGCATGTTCTTGTGGGAGAGCGACGGTACGATGATCAGGAAGCGCTCGATGAACATCCCCACATTGACCAGCAGCGACACCACCAGCATCACACCTATGGAACGTCTTAACCGCTTGAAGCACATGCATATGATCGGAAGCAGACAGTTGCCCGTCAGCATGATCAGCAGCTGGGTGGTGTACCTGCCGGACATGAAGCTGAAAACCTCCCACTCGATCGGCTCATGGGCGTACCATGTGGTCTGAACCTCGACGAAATAGGCGTAGGACCAGAGCAGGGAGATCACCAACAGCAGTTTGCCCATGTTGTCGAAGTGCAGCGGGGTCAGGTACTCCTCAAGGTGGAAAGCTTTGCGGATAATGACCATCAGGGTGATTACCGCCGCCACTCCGGAGAGGATCGCGCCGATGACAAAATAGGGGGGGAAGATGGTGCTGTGCCAACCGGGCACCACGGTCACGGCGAAATCCCACGCCACGATGGAGTGCACCGAGACCGCCACCGGGATTATCAGGGCAGCCATCAGCGTCGAGGCCTTGCGGTACACCGACCACTCGTGGGACGTACCGCGCCACCCCATGGCAAGGACTGCATACACCTTCTGCCTCCAGCCGCTGGAGCGGTCACGGGCCACGGCCAGGTCGGGGAGCAGCCCCAGGAAAAGGAACAGGCTGCTGCCGATGATGTAGACCGTAATGGCGGTCATGTCCCACAGCAGTGGCGAGCGGAAGTTGGGCCACAGACCGCGCTGGTTGGGGTAGGGGATCATGTAATAGAAGGTCCAGTTGCGCCCCAGGTGGATCAGCGGGAACATGCCGGCCACGGTGATGCAAAAGACCGTCATCGCCTCGGCGGCGCGCAATATCGGCCGGCGCCAGTTGGCCCGGGAGAGGCGCAGGATCGAGGAGACCATGGTGCCGGAGTGGGAAAGGCCGACCCAGAAGACGAATCCGGTGATGTAGAAGCCCCACATGACCGGGCGGTTCTTGCCGGTCACGTACATGCCATGGGTCATCTGCCAGATGAACATGGCCAGGCCCCAGGCCACCACCACCCCCAGGAAGAACGCCAGCAGGTACCAGCGCAGGGTCGGCGGGCCCAGGGAGGAGAGCAGCTCGTCGTTGATCTGTTTGGCGCTCTTTGCGGTGACCGGGTTTTCAGACATGTTCGCGTCCTCCTCCCTTGAGGTAGAAGACCGAGGGGTGCGTACCGAGATGCTCCAGCAGCTTGAAACGGCGCGGGCTGCGGGATAGACGACTGACCCGGCTGCGCGGGTCGGCCAGGTTGCCGAAGACCATCGCCTCGGCAGGACAGGTCTGGGCGCAGGCAGGCTGCACCTCCCCATCCTTAATGAGGCGTCCTTCTCCTGTGGCCTCCTCCTTGGCGCGGCGGATGCGCTGGATGCAGAAGCTGCACTTCTCCATCACCCCCCGGCTGCGGACGGTGATGTCCGGGGAGAGCTGGTTGTCCAGCGGCTTTGGCCACTCATGGGGATAGAAGTTGAAGACCCGCACGGCATAGGG
>JBAVTM010000151.1:0-2218 GCA_049696195.1 Desulfuromonadaceae bacterium
GTGTATCCCATCTTCCTGCCGCATACGCGCCTCTCGTCACTACCTTTTACATAATTGCTATTGACAACACCTTTACGTAAAGAGCAGAGCAATTAAAATGCCAAACACCGTTATTTAACCAACAGATACTCCACACGAACGATAACATACTGAATATGTTATTATTGTTTCATTGTGGCGTCAGGTCACCCTGCAAACACGGCAAGCGTGACTGTGTTAACGCCAATTTACACTAAGAAATATGCCGGGAGGCCCCTTGATGGAAACCTCCTTGATATCACCATGTTATAACTGTGTTCCATTTATATACACATTATACAGCTGTTTACACTTTGTGTTTTTGCCTGCATCGAGAGGAATTCATAGCTTTAAACAGTCCATTATCACGTTCATGTTTTGCCATCTGTACGTGAGCCGATCGAATAACTGTAAAGTCGCATAACGTGGTTTTTATTTTGGCGGGACTGAAGGAGTTGATGGGAGGACGAAGCGCGGCATTGGTGCGGAATAAGCCGTTGTTGTTCACGGCAATCGATGGACTCGATATACCCTGTCATTCATTCTTATATTATGTCGTTATGTCGGGACTCATGCGTTCAGCCGGAAGCAGCCGACTCGGCAGCATGCTTCTGCAGTTTTTTGTAAAGCCCGGGCCTGGACAACCCTAAAAGCTGCGCCGCCTGAAGTTTATTTCCGTGGCAGTGCTCAACGGCCTTTTCAATAAGTACTTTTTCAAAGGCGTCCATAATTTCATTGATATTCTTCTTACCCAGATTGACGCAGACATAATCCTCAACCAGCTGCTGCGGTTCATGGTACTGATGTATAGCGTCACGGCAGCAGGAACTGGACAACTCGCCGGGAAGATGTTCTTTCATGATTAACGGCCCGATAACTACATTAAAGGCGCTCTCGATCACGTTGCGCAATTCCCGAATATTCCCCGGCCAGTCATAGTGCCTGATTATATCCCATGCCTCGGGATCGAGTCCCTGAACTTCGAGGCCAAATTCGGTATTGAACTGTGTGATAAGGCTTTTTGTTATCGGATAGATATCCTCAATCCGCGCACGCAAGGCGGGGATCGTAAGAGTAACCACGTTGAGTCGATAGTAAAGGTCTTCCCGAAACTTGCCCTCCTTGACCAGTTGCTCCAGATTGCTGTTGGTCGCCGCCACCACCCGGACATCCACCGCTTTTGGCTTCGTACTCCCAAGCTGCGTCAGCTCCCTTTCCTGCAACACCCGCAACATCTTGACCTGCATGTACAGCGGCATATCTCCGATCTCATCCAGGAAGATTGTTCCGGTGTGGGCCTGCTCGAACTTGCCGATCTGCCCCCCCTTCTTGGCGCCGGTGAAGGCTCCTTCCGCATAGCCGAAGAGTTCTGATTCCAACAGCAGTTCGGGAATAGCGGCACAGTTAACCTTTACAAACGGGGCATAGCGACGGACACTCGCAGCATGGAGCGCATGTGCGAAGAGCTCCTTGCCTGTACCGCTTTCTCCGCGCAGAAGGACATTTGAATTTTTGCCGGCAACCCGAAGCAGGGTGTCCTTCAAGTCGGTAATCTGCCGGCTCTGACCGATGATGCTGTCAACGTCATACTTGAACTGGGACTCCTTCTCCGCCACGCTGCATGCCTGGCTCCGTGTTTCCGGTGCTGATTGCAGCCGATTGGCAATAAGGGTGATCTCCCGGATGTCCCTGAAAAGAATCTTGCCCACGCACCCTATGACCTTGCCGCCCTTTATCAGCGGGTAGCGACTGGCAAAGACCTCCTTTCCGTTCATGTAATGTGTGCTGATTTCCGGCTTTCCCGTTTCCATCACTATCGGCATGCGGGAAGGCTTTGAATTTGGATATGCCTGGTGGACATGCCTGCCGATCATGGCTTGTGGCGTTGTATTAAGAACATCGGCGAAAGAATGGTTGACCATCACCACGGTACCGTTGCGGTCAAGAATGATGACCCCGTTATAATCGAGATCCATCAATGCACCGGCAGAACGAAGAAATTCCTTGAGATCGTCCGAAGAGCCGACAGCCTCTTCGGGCTGCGCCTCAAGCAGGGACAACGCACCGCCGACAATCCTGTCATCTTCGACCATCGGAACGAAATCACAGGCGAGACGCCTGCCGCCGACGACCACGACCTGATTGTTGAAACTTATGCTGCTGTGCATCAGATTTGCCAGGTTGGCAAGGTCGGCGACTT
>JBAVTM010000152.1:0-3329 GCA_049696195.1 Desulfuromonadaceae bacterium
GGAAAAGGAGCGATATATTCATGTCTAGATATGAACTCAGGTTTTCCGGTGCAGGTGGACAGGGTCTGATCACCGCCGGGATCATCATGGCCAAAGCCGCTTCGATCTACGAAGGGAAGCAGGCCGTTCAGTCGCAGAGCTACGGCCCTGAAGCGCGTGGAGGAGCATCAAAATCGGAAGTTATTATTTCTGACGGTCCGATTGACTATCCCAAGGCCACTACGGTTGACGCTTTGCTGGCCATGACTCAGGAAGCGTGCGACAAGTATTCGCACGACCTGAAAGATGGCGGAATCCTGCTGGTGGATTCCGATCTCGTCAAGAATCTGCCGAAAGGGAACTTCAAGATAGTCTCTTTCCCGATCATCAATACTGCCAAAAACGATGTCGGTCGCGAGATTGTTGCCAACATCGTTGCCCTCGGGGCAATGGTTGCCTTGTCCGGTCAGGTAAGTCGTGAAAACGCTGAAAAAGCCGTGCTTTCGAGTGTTCCAGAGGCATTCATTGAGCTGAACAAGAAGGCATTCAGTATCGGATTCGAGAGGGCACTGGCCGCCAGCGCCTAGAAGCTGAATAAGTAACGGTAACACGAAAGGCCCGATGTCCATCACCGGGCCTTTCGTGTTTATACGCCGCCCGGATTCATATTTACCTGACTTGCCGTTATCGATGTGGTATCATGGAACAATAAATGCTTATTGATGTTTATTCCAGGTATCTCGTATAACCACTATATAAAGGAATCGTAAATGTATCAGATTAAGTGCAAAGCAGTTACAACCGTTCAAGTATGAAAACACCGGAATGCTTTGAAGTTATGGTTCGCAACGGCTTGGTCGATGAGGTCGTCTCCCGTCTGATGAGTGGCAAGGAAGCGGATGTGTATGTCGTTCAGTCAAAGGGAGAGCTTTGTTGCGCCAAGGTATACAAAGACGCCCGCACGCGCAGTTTTAGCCAGCTGGCTCAGTACCAGGAAGGGCGCAAGGGACGTAACAGTCGCCAGGCACGAGCCATGCAGAAGAATTCAAAATACGGGCGCAAGGAAACTGAAGAAGCCTGGAAAAACGCTGAAGTGGACGCTCTGAGGACACTCGCGGAAGCTGGAGTACGGGTTCCGCAGGTTCATGACTATGCTGACGGTATCCTGCTGATGGAATTCGTAGTCGATGCCGACGGGGCAGCGGCTCCCCGGCTTAATGACCTCCGGCTAACCGGCACGAAGGCCCGTGAATACCATCGCGAGGTGATAAAAAATATTGTTCTCATGTTGTGTGCCGGGATTATTCATGGCGACCTGTCCGAGTACAATGTGCTTGTCGGTCGTGACGGCCTGGTGATAATCGATCTTCCCCAGGCTGTCAATGCCTCCGGAAACAACAATGCCCGCAGTATGCTTGAGCGTGATGTTGAAAACATAACAGCTTACTTTGGCCGTTTTGCTCCCGAACTGCTCTCCACGGATTATGGCAAGGAAATCTGGAAACTGTATGCGAGCGGCACGCTCAGCCCGACTTCCGAATTGACCGGACTCTTTAAGCAAAGCGATATTCCGGCGGATGTGAAGGGGGTCATGCGCGAGATTGACTATGCAAGGATTTTACACGAACGCACTCTCGCCAGAACGTCCCAATTATCCTGAATTGTTTGAAAGGGTGACGGTGCTCTCGAAATGAAGCATCCACACACAAATATTTCAGCACCCCTGTGTCTTTGTTTCACCATGCTCCTGTTTGCATCTGCGGTTTCCGCTGAAGAGCTGTATCAACGTTTTTCGCTTGGCGGGGGGACCCTGACCGCGGCTCCACCTGATGCCAAGGCCCCGGAACCGGGGGTTGTAACGGCAAAATACGGCTTTAAAATCGCGAAAGACTTCATGCCTTATATGGGAACCGGCCTGGCTTACACGTATCAACCGGACATGAGGACGGGTGATGTTACAAGGTTTAAAACAGGGGTGGCTGCCCAGTTCGGTTTTAATTATCTCCTTGGTACAAATTCGACACTGAAACTGGACTACAAGTACCTCTCAGTATCGCCCGACCAGCAACGTGGTGACTCCAAAACCCCTCCGCAATCCCTCGGCATCGGTCTGGATATCAAATTCTGAAAGGATATGCGTCCATGCCGCGCTACATCGAACCGCTGTTTCGACCCCCCAGTGAAGCTCGAAGCCTGATATTTCAGATTACGGTCGGTTGCTCCCAGAATCAATGCCGCTTTTGCGGAATGTATAAGGGAAAGAACTTTCATGTCAGGCCGCTCCAGGAGATCTTGGCGGAAATCGCCGAAATTCCGGCTCAGTACCGCCCCCGCATCGACCGGGTCTTTCTGGCTGATGGCGATGCGCTGGTTTATCCGTACGATGATCTCTGCGTCATTCTTGATGCGCTGTCAGCGACGTTTCCAGGCCTGACGCGGGTTTCTTCCTATGCTTCTCCAAACAGCCTGACGACCAAGAGCCCGGGACAGTTAGCCTTGCTGCGCGCCAGGCGGTTGAAGATTCTCTACTTCGGTCTGGAGTCGGGTGATGATGTTACCTTGCTGGCGGTTAATAAAGGTTTTGATTCCGGACGGATGGCTGAGTTGGCACAGGCGGCCCGTGAGGCCGACATGAAACTTTCGGTAACCGCAATCCTCGGTCTGGCGGGACGTGAGCGCAGCCTGCAGCACGCACGGGCAACCGCGGAATGGGTTAACCGCGTAAATCCTGAATACTTTTCGCTATTGACGATGTTTCACCGCCATAACGATGATTTTATCCATTCACTCCAGCAATGCACCCGTCGCGAGCTGATGCTTGAGGCGCGTGAAATGCTGCAGCATCTCCATCCCGCCAAGACTATTCTCCGTTCGAATCATGTCTCCAATTTTCTTGAGCTGGCCGGCAGTTACCCAAAGGACCGCGAGCGGTTGGTCGCCGACGTTGATCTGGCCCTCAAGCACGCCGGACTGCGCGACGGTTTTCTGGATGAAGTGCCCTCATATCAGGAGGAGTATTACTAAGGGAATCGGACAGCCGATGTGGACCGGAACGCCATAAGCCCGACCGGCCAGCCGACACGTCAGGTAGCCGAGGACCGGCAGAGCCGGTGGTATGCCAAGCTGCAGAATTATTAACAATAAATATTGACTTAACTAAAAATAACTGTAATTTGCTAAAAAATAATTTCCAACGAACGGGCAAAGCACGGGTAACCGTGTGACGCAATGCTACCTGTCCTGCAAGGGATAGAGGGGCTATCGAAATGGTAAATACAAAATTAACCCGCCATTTCATATCATATGATTATGGCGGGTTTTTTTTATCCAAAGTTAGGTTGACGGACCGG
>JBAVTM010000153.1:0-8008 GCA_049696195.1 Desulfuromonadaceae bacterium
GTCGGCAAGAAGGACAATATCCCGACGATCGCCGCCCTGGCCAGAGCGCTGGGTGGTGAGATGGGCGCCAGCCGTCCGGTGGTGGACGCCGAATGGGTCAGTCACAGCCATCAGGTCGGCACCACCGGTCAGACGGTCTCTCCGAAGCTGTATATTGCCTGCGGCATATCCGGGGCCATTCAGCATCTGGCGGGGATGAAGAAGTCTGATTTCATCATCGCGATCAACAAAGACAAGGATGCGCCGATCGGTGAAATAGCCGATGTGCTGGTCGTGGCGGACGTCATGCAGTTCGTGCCGGCGCTGACGGCGAAACTGGCACGATGAACGCGCTGACGGGTATCAAGATCGTTTCTCTGGCGGCCAATCTCCCCGGCCCGGCAGCCGCACAGCGTCTCTGCTCGATGGGTGCGGAGGTCGTAAAAATTGAAGCGCTCTCCGGGGACCCGATGGAGATTTACCATGCCGGGTGGTATCGGGAGATGGCGATCGGACAGACGATTCTCAGGCTCGACCTGAAATCCGAAGTGGGGCGTGACGAACTTGCCCGATTGCTCGGGGCCGCCGATCTGCTGATCAGCGCCAGCCGCCCCGCGGCGATGGAGAGGCTCGGACTCGATTGGGCAGCACTGCATCAAAAATATCCCCGGCTCTGCCAGGTGGCCATTGTCGGCTATCCGGCTCCCCGAGAGAACGAGGCGGGACACGATCTTACCTATCAGGCATCATTAGGACTTCTCACCCCCCCATATATGCCGCGTACCCTGCTGGCCGACATGGCGGGCGCCGAAAAGACGGTTTCTTCCGCCCTGACGCTGCTTCTTGCCCGTGAACGGAGCGGAGATGCAGGGTATGCCGAGGTCGCACTGTCGGAGGCTGCCGCCTTCCTCGCCGAACCGCTCCGTCATGGCTGTACGGCAGCGGGAGCCCTGCTGGGTGGCGGCATTCCCGAATACAATATCTACAAAACGTCTGACGGCTGGGTTGCGGTGGCCGCGCTGGAGCCTCATTTCAAAAAGCGGCTGGAGGATGCGCTTGCCATAGCAACACCGGAGCAGTATCGGGTGGCCTTTGCAGGCCGGAGTTCAGCATACTGGCAGGAGTGGGGCCAGCAGCAGGATGTGCCGATAGAAACCGTCCGGGGCTGATTGATGTAACAGGTAAGTTGGATATTCATCCATTCACCCATACGGAGGTGCACATGTTTCTTGATCTTACCGAAGAACAGAAGTTGATCCAGGATACCGCCCGTGACTTTGCCAGGGCGGAACTGGAGCCGGTGGCAGGGGTGCTCGACCAGAGCCATGACCGGTCACCGATGCTGATAAACCTCAAAAAGCTGGCCGACCTCGGGTTTATGGGGTTGAACATCAAGGAACAGTACGGCGGAGCGGAAGCCGGGGTCGTATCGTTCAGCGTCGCAATCACCGAAATCGCCCGCGCCTGTGCATCAACGGCCGTGACGGTATCGGTCAACAACATGGCTGCCGAGGTAATCCAGGCTGTAGGTTCCGAGGAGCAGCGCAAAGCCTACATCCCCAAAATCTGCTCCGGTGAGTTTCCGGCTGCCGGTTTCTGTCTGACGGAAACAGGCGCCGGTTCCGATCCGGCCGGGATGAGTACCCAGGCCGCCGATGACGGCGACAGCTGGGTGCTGAACGGCGCCAAAATCTTCATCACCAGCGCCCCCTATGCCGGGGTGTTCGTGGCCTGGGCGGTGACCGACAAGGAAGCCCCCAAAGGCAAGGGGATCAGCTGCTTCCTGGTGGAGGCCGGCACCAAGGGGCTGGTCATCGGCAAGGAAGAGAAGAAGATGGGTCAGCACGCGTCTGCCACCAATGAGGTTATTTTTGACGACTGCCGCATTCCCAAAACGGCGTTGATGGGGAAACTCAATGACGGTTTCCGGATCGCCGCCGGGGAACTGGCCGGCGGGCGGATCGGCATCGGTTCGCTCGGGCTGGGAGTCGGGCTGGCGGCCATGGATTATGCGACCCGCTACGTCTCGGAGCGGAGTCAGTTCGGACAGAAGATCAGCAGTTTTCAGGCAATTCAGTGGATGATCGCCGATGGCTATACCGAGCTGGAGGCTGCCCGGCTGCTGCTGATGAGTGCCGCCTACCGCAAGGAATCGGGCAAGTCCTTTGCCAAGGAAGCGTCCATGGCCAAAATGTTCGCCACCGAAGCCTCCAATAAAGCCTGCTACAGTGCGCTCCAGATGCTGGGGGGGTACGGCTACACCCAGGATTTCCCGGTGGAGCGCTATGCCCGCGACGCGCGTATTACCGCCATCTATGAAGGAACCAACGAGATTCAGCGTCTGATCATATCGCGTGAAATTCTAAAGAATATTGCTTAACCACCCCCCAGCCCCCTCCTTAGAGGAAGGAGGGGGAGTTAAAGCTCCCCTCCTGATTCAGGAGGGGCTGGGGGTGGTAAGGTTTTCTAGATCTATTACAAGGAGGCAGGCATGAGTACCAGCAAGCGCATTACCCTGCAGCAAGCCGCCGAGATCATCAAAGACGGATCCAGCCTCACCTTTTCCGGGTTCACCATCTGGCGCCGGCCGATGGCTATTGTTTTTGAACTGATTCGTCAGCATCGAAAAAACCTGCATCTGATTGAGGTAAACGGCGGTTCGCATTCCGAATTCCTGATTGGGGCCGGCTGCGTCGATATCTGGGAATCCTGCTGGGTCGGCCATGAGCTGTACGGCAAGTACGGGGCCAATCTGTCACGCAAGGTTGCCGACAAGCAGATCATTGTCGAGGATTACAGCCATGCGGAGATGATGTTCCGTTTCGCCGCTGCCGCCAATGGATCACCCTACGCAGTCACCCAGACCTCGCTCGGGACCGACCTCCACAATCCTGAATACGATATGCTTGGCCGTGCCGGATTGCGGGACGGTAAGCGCATAGCGAAACACAAATACCAGTTTACCGAGGACCCCTTTTTCGGAGCCGGCTCTCAAGTTCTGATTCCGGCCGCCAAGGTTGATATTGCGGTCTTATGTGTTCAACAGGTAGGCGAAGAAGGTACGGTGCGGGTTAACGGTCAGTATTACTCCGACCCGGAAGTGGCTCGTGCCGCCGACATCACGATCGTCATGGCCGAGGAGATCGTTCCGGAAGAGTATCTCCGGCGCAACGCCGACCAGAACACTATCGTCAGCTTCGAAGTGGATCATATTCTGGAATGCCCGTTCGGGGCGCATCCGACCGGTATGTTCGGGCGTTACGATGTGGACGGACCGTTCCTGAAGGATTTCTACGGCCGTACCCGTACCCAGGAGGGTTTCGACGATTTTGCCAAGGAGTGGATACATGGGCAGGATCATATGAGCTATCTGGAAAAGCTGGGGTGGCCTCGCATGCTGAAACTCAAGGCCAATACGGCGCTCAATTACAGTGTTCGTGAGAAGGGGGGTAAGTAACGATGGCTACTGAATATGCGACTCCGGAAGAATACGGCCTGGCCGATCTGATGTGCTGTGCCGCCGCCCGCGAAGTGCAGGATAACGAGGTGGTCTTTGCCGGCACCGGCCTTCCGATGGTGGCGATCATGCTGGCCCAGAAGACCCATGCCCCCAACCTCAAGCTGATCTTTGAGGCCGGTACGTTGGACGGCCGGCCCCCTGAAATTCCGACGTCCGTCGGTGATGCCCGCTGCGAAATGGGCGCATCCCGCTCATCCGGTCTCTACGACGCCTTCAGCATCGCCCAGCGCGGCTACGTAGATCTCGGTTTTCTGGGGGGCGCAGAAGTTGACGAATACGGCAACGTCAACACAACCTGTATCGGCGACTATCTCAACCCCGAACTGCGCCTGACCGGCAGCGGCGGCAATCCGGACATCAACTCGTTCGCGAAGCGGACGGTCTTCATCATGGTTCACGAAAAGCGCCGCTTTACCCCCAATGTCAGTTATATCACCAGCCCCGGCTGGCGGGTGAAAAAATGGCCGGGGGGCGAATTTGTCCATCGTCGTGAGCTGTACGGTGCCGCTTATCGCGGCGGACCTTCGGCGGTCATCAGCACGGCCGGAGTATTTCGCTTCGACGAGCAGAGCGGCAAGATTTATCTCGATACCTGCCATCCGGGTAAAACTCCCGATGAGATCAGGGAAATGTGCCACTTTGACCTGGACATCTCCCGCGTCAACGGCGAGACGCTCCCGCCGTCGCGGGAAGAGTTGCACATTATCCATGAGGTGCTCGACCCGGAGCAGATTTTTGTGCCAAAAGTGAAGCAAGGGTAGGCATGGCGCCTTCAAATGCGATGGAGGATTTCAAGCGGGATATCAGCTATCACGTTCAGAGGAATGATGATCTGATCGTATTGACCGCCCACCTCAAGGACCGTTTTCACGATATCCGGATGGAGGTCCTGACCGATTTCGAATCACTGAAGATAACCGCTGCACGGGTCAATTTCGTCCGCCATCCATCCGCGGATTGTCCCGCTGTTGCCTGGCGGATGGAGCGCCTGGTGGGATTTGCGATCGGCAGGGGGCTCCACCGGAAATTGCAGGAAACATTCGGAGGGGGTGAGGGGTGCGGCAACCTGCGGGTGATGCTGCTGGGACTGCTGCCGCTTGCGATGAATGTCAAGGCGGCGGCCGGTTTCACCGATGAGAGTGCACTGCTCGATTCGATCAGGGAGCGCCTGATCGGGAGCTGTGCCGGGTATGCAAAACGGCCGGAATAAATTCCTTACGGACATGTCAGAGATCAACAGGTATTCCTTTATGCTCGGGGGATACCTGTTTTCTTGTTATACCATGCCTTCTTCGCGTGAAGCTTGACGCGCAAGTTTTCAATCTGATACAAAGAACGTTATGAAATCAGTGCTTCAAACACAAAGGGAAAAAGTCGATGCCGCATATCATAATTGATGAAACGCGCTGCAAGGGGTGCGGGCTCTGCACGATAGCCTGCCCGAAGAAGCTGGTCAGTATGAGCGATACCCCCAATAGTATGGGCTACACCGTGGCGGTCTTTTCCGGCCCCGAGCAGTGCACCGGCTGCGCGATGTGCGCGGAGATGTGCCCCGATGTCGCCATCGCGGTTTTTAAGGAGTGACGGTTATGCAGACCTCTGCAGCAGAAAAAATATTTGTCAAAGGGAACGAAGCGGTTGCGATGGCGGCTATTGAGGCCGGCTGCCGCTGCTATTTCGGCTATCCGATCACTCCGCAGAGTGATATTCCGGAATATCTGGCACGCGTACTCCCCGGCCGGGGGGGCGAATTCATCCAGGCCGAGAGCGAGATCGGCGCCATCAACATGCTGCTGGGGGCCTCGGCCACAGGAGTCCGTGCGATGACCTCATCCTCAGGCCCGGGCATCTCCCTCAAGCAGGAAGGTATTTCGTACATGGCCGGCTCGGAACTTCCCGGTGTCATCGTCGATGTCATGCGCGCCGGTCCCGGTCTGGGGGGGATCGATGCGTCTCAGGCCGATTATTTCCAGGCCACGCGCGGCGGCGGACATGGCGGCTACCGGATTATCGTGCTGGCTCCGGCATCGGTGCAGGAGATGTACGACCTGACCATGCTGGCCTTTGACCTGTCCGACATCTACCGCATGCCGGCCATGGTGCTGGCTGATTCCGTGATCGGGCAGATGAAGGAGTCGGTCTCCCCCAATCCTCGTCCGCAGGCCGTGCTTCCCCCGAAGGAGTGGGTTGTGCGCGGCCGCGCTGAGGGAACTCCACAAAACGTGGTCAAATCCCTCTACCTGGGCGATGGCGAAATGGAAGCCTTTCACTGGAAGATGCAGGCCCGCTATCAGGAACTGGCTGATAAAGAGTGCCGCTGGGAAGAGGTCCAGACGTCCGATGCCGAGCTGATCGTCACCGCCTTCGGCTCCACCTCCAGAATTGCCAAGACCGCTGTTGCCATGGCCCGCGAAGCCGGCATGAAGGTCGGGCTGATGCGGCCTATTACCCTGTTTCCTTTCCCCAAAAAAACATACGCGGCGCTTTCCGAACGGTGCAAACTCTTTCTGGATATCGAACTTTCCACCGGCCAGATGATCGATGACGTGCGCCTTTCCGTAGCACGCGATGCCGATGTCGCCTTCTATGGCCGCCCACCCGGAGCAGGGTCATTGCCGACGCCGGAAGAGCTGTTCGAACAGATCAAGAAAAACTATCGGGCCTCTGCCTGATCAGTTGAGGATACAAACATGAAACAGGTATTTACCAGGCCGGAGAGCCTGAAAGATGTCTCAACCCACTTCTGTCCCGGCTGCCACCACGGTTCGGTCCACCGTCTGGTCGCCGAAGCACTGGATGAGTTCGGCATCCGGAGTCAGACGATCGGCGTCGCTTCAGTCGGTTGCTCGGTTTTCCTTTACGGATATTTCGACGTCGATGTGATCGAGTCTCCTCACGGCCGCGCTCCGGCCGTTGCCACCGGCGCCAAGCGGTCCCGTCCCGACCGGATCGTCTTCACCTACCAGGGGGATGGCGACCTGGCGGCGATCGGCATGTCCGAGATCATCCATGCCGCCAACCGCGGCGAGGATATCACCGTCATCTTCGTCAACAACACGACCTACGGCATGACCGGCGGCCAGATGGCCCCCACGACCCTGCCGGGACAGAAGACATCAACCTCCCCCTATGGCCGCGATGTCTCGAAAGACGGCGCGCCGTTCAAGATGGCGGAGCTCCTTTCCAATCTCGACGGGGTGGCCTTTTCGGCACGGGTGGCGCTCAACAGCCCTAAAAACGTCCTCAATGCCAAGAAGATGATCAAAACCGCCTTCCGTTACCAGGTCGAGAAGAAGGGGTTTTCCTTTATAGAGGCGCTGTCCTCCTGCCCGACCAACTGGGGGATGAATCCTCTTGACGCCAACCGGCGGGTGACCGATGAGTTGATTCCCTACTTCCCGCTCGGCGTGTATCGAAACACCGCTAATCTTTAGTTCGGAGATAATCATGCGCTACGATGTTTTTTTTGCCGGGTACGGCGGACAGGGTGTGCTGCTGGCCGGTAATCTGCTTTCATACGCTGCAATCCACGAAGGAAAAAACGTATCGTTTTTTCCTGCCTACGGAGTCGAGAAGCGGGGCGGGGCGGCCATGTGCACGGTTGTCTTTGCCGACGGTGATACCGGCTCTCCGGTTGTCGGTAATCCATCGGTTTCGGTCCTGCTCAATCAGCTCTCCTTCGACAAATATGCCGCCAAAGTCAAACAGGGGGGGGTCTGTATCGTCAACTCCAGTCTGGTCGATACGGATGGAGTCGAGCTGCCGGGGATCGAAGTCGTCCTGGTGCCGATGAACCAGATCGCCCTCGAAATGGGGGATGTGCGGATGGTCAACATGGTGGCCTGTGGGGCATATATTGAAAAATCGGCGGCTTTGAAGAGCGCATCGCTGGAAGCGGCGCTGAAAAAAGCCCTTCCGGAGCGCAACCACAAGCTGATCCCTGCCAACGTCAAAGCGATGGAAGCGGGTGCTCTGGCAGCAAGAGGCTCACAAGGGTCGGCTAAAAACGCTTGACGTCGGGAGTCTGATTTGCTACAAAGGGGGCTCTTTACTACAGGGGTATCGCCAAACGGTAAGGCAACGGCCTCTGACGCCGTCACTCTAGGTTCGAATCCTGGTACCCCTGCCAAAATTTAAAACTAGTTATTTATGCTAGAGAAAATACAGGCCTCATGTTTTTTGTACAATTTTTGTACAGGAGCATGAGGCCTTGTCATATCCAGAACATCTTATATGTATCAATAAACACTATTACTACCGCATCAGCATACCTGTAGACCTTAAACATTATTTTACGACAAAATAAAAGACAAGATAATTGCAAAAAAAGCTGAGTAGAAGAAACTCCTGATGGATGGATACAAGAAAGCCCCGGCAATAGTCGGGGCTTTTTCAATACTCCATTATCTCAATGAATCAACAGCCTTCTGCAACAGTTCTAGATGACCCTGATCATACTTCTCCATTTTTATAAACAGATCTGAAAGCCCATAATCCCCATAGGTTAAG
>JBAVTM010000154.1:0-9325 GCA_049696195.1 Desulfuromonadaceae bacterium
TCTCGTGACAGGGCACCAACCGGGCAGCGCCCGATACATGCGCCACACGTGTTTTCCCGGTAGTGGAGGCAATTGGCACGACGCTCGGGATATGGGCGTCGCGACGGTTCAAGTATAAGATCGGTAATCACACTTCCTAAACGGTGGGCAATCCCCTTCGGAGTGATGAGGGCATCGGTCAAGCTGAAGGTACCCAGGCCGGCAGCATATGCTGCATGTCGCTCCGACCAGGAGGAGGCGATGCCGACGGCGGTTTCGCTCATCTCACGCCAGGCCGGCATCAACTGGGGAGCAGCGGCACGATGCCCCTTCCCGGCCAGCCAACCGACCATATGCCGACGCAGGGCACTGTTGAACTGCTCGCCGAAATTTCGCGTCTCTGCCCATTCCCTCGACGGATAGACGGTTTCTTTCCGGTTTGAAGCCCTGGTCCGTTCACTAATCGGCAGTACCCAGCTGATCACCGTTGCCGGCGGCCATGGATTCTCCGGGGTCGAGGCGGCAATGAGCTCACCCGGTGTGAGATGGAATTCTCCGATAACGGATTTATACTCCGTAAACAGGGGGTCCGCAGCGGCGGCAAAGCCGATCAGTGGGTCATCGAAATAGCGCTCATCGCTGTCGGGAAAGCGATTGGTGCCTTCCTCACGGACAAAACGGCATATTTCCTCATTCAGAGCACATTCCATGGCTGTCTCCTTTGCACTGAAAATAAATATCCCCCGGCAAAGCCGGAGGATATTTATTTAGATTAACGAGGCAGATAGTTTTCTATCATCACACCCGGTCACTCAACGGTGACACTCTTCGCCAGGTTCCTCGGCTGATCGACGTCGGTCCCCTTCAATACGGCAATATGGTATGCCAGAAGCTGCAGCGGCACGGAGAGCAGCAGCGGATCAAGATCTTCGTCGAGACTCGGTATTTCTATGGTCGTTTCCGCCCTGCCGCGCACCTCTTCATCGCCGGCCGAACAGACGGCAATCACGCGGCCGCTCCGGGTGATGACCTCCTCCATATTGGAGAGCGTCTTTTCGTAAGAGCTCCCTCTGGGCGCCAGTACCACGACCGGCACATCCTCATCGATCAGGGCGATCGGACCATGCTTCATTTCTCCGGCCGGGTACCCTTCGGCGTGGATGTAGGAAATTTCCTTGAGCTTCAGCGCCCCTTCGAGGGCGATCGGAAAGTTTTTCCCACGGCCGAGGTAGAGAAAGTCACGGGCGTTCATATATTTTTTTGCTATTTTTTCCGTATCTTCGTTCAGCTTCAGCGTTTCTTCCAGCATCCCCGGCACTTTTTTGAGCGCTGCGATCATCCGTTGACCATTGGCGCCGTCAATCGAGCAGGTGGCGCGACCAAGACGGATCGTAAAGAGATACAGGGCGGTCAGCTGGGTGACAAAAGCCTTGGTCGAGGCCACGCCGATCTCCGGACCGGCGTGGGTGTAGATAACACCGGCCGATTCGCGGGCGATGGAAGAGTCTACGACGTTGCAGATCGCCATGTTCATGGCGCCGCGCGATTTTGCCTCACGCAGGGCCGCCAGCGTGTCGGCCGTTTCGCCCGACTGGGAGATGACAATTGCCAGCGTACTTTCATCGACAACCGGGTTTCGGTAGCGGAACTCGGATGCGATATCAACCTCAACCGGAATGCGGCAGTGTCCCTCTATATAGAATTTACCGACCAGGGCTGCGTGCCAGGAGGTGCCGCAGGCGATGATGATAATCCGCTTGACCGCCGCCAGCTGTCGATCGCTGAACTGCAGAGTTTCAAGGTACACATCCCCCTCATCTTCGCGCAGACGACCGGCAATGGTATCTCGTACGGCACGGGGCTGTTCGTGGATCTCCTTCAGCATGAAGTGCCGGTACCCCCCCTTTTCGGCCATCATGGGGGACCAGTCGATATGGCGCGGTTTTTTATCCAGGGGAGCGCCTGCAATGGTTGTGAACTGGGCCGCGCCGTCCCTGAAAATCACCATCTCGCCATCCTCCATGAAGACCATCTCGCGGGTATAGGCCAAAATCGCCGGAATATCCGACGCGACGAAAAACTCTCCTTCTCCGAGTCCAACGACCATCGGTGAACCGAGCTTGGCGGCGATCAGACAACCCGGATCTTTTTCGTTGAGGATACAGACCGCATACGCGCCGCGTAATTGCGCCAGGGACTCCCTGACGGCCTTTTCAAAATCAGCTTCACTCTTCAGCTTTTCTTCGATCACGTGCGCGATGACTTCCGTATCCGTGTCGCTCTTGAACGTATGGCCACCCTGTTTCAGCTGTTCCTTGAGCTGCAGATAATTTTCTATGATGCCGTTGTGCACGAGAATAACCTGACCGGCCTTGTGCGGATGGGCGTTGATTTCAGAAGGCCTGCCATGCGTGGCCCACCGGGTATGGCCGATACCGACCGTTCCGGACAGCGGCTGTTCCCGCAGCATATTTTCAAGATTGACCAGCTTTCCCTGGCTTCTGCGAATGGCGGACCCGCCGTCCGTCAGTGTCGCTATACCGGCCGAGTCGTAGCCGCGATACTCAAGTTTTTTAAGCCCTTCCAGAATGATCGGGGGCGCCTGCTCTCCACCGATGTATCCAACAATGCCGCACATATGCTCTCCTCAAGAATGGTAGTACCTACGTGTAAAATGCCGCCCATAGTACCATAAGCTTGCTCTCTGTGGCACGATTTTTTTGGCGGCGAAACGGGTATCGCCATGCCCCGCGGCACGCTTTCCGATCTGAATATGTTTGAATTCCTGAAATGATATGCTATTTTGCTGCAGTTATACAGCAGCCTCAATCGCAGGCCACTCAGTTCTTCAGGAAGGTCGTTCAATGGAAAGAAAGCTGCAATCCCCCACCTCAAAAAACAGTTTATTGCCGACGCTGCTGCTGCTTGCTGTGACGCTGGCTGTTGTCGCGCTCCTCGGCGTATCCGGCTACGTGTTTTATCTGATGGCAAAGCTTCCCCGGGTCGATCGACTGGCTGACTACAAACCCCCCATCGTCTCGCAGGTCTTTGGAGATGACGGTACTCTGGTCGGTGAATTTTACCTGGAACGCCGCATCGTGGTGCCGGTCAACAAGATGCCGCGCAAACTGATTCAGGCCTTTGTCGCGGCTGAAGATTCCAATTTCTATTCCCATAAAGGGATCGACTACCTGGGGATTGTGCGGGCGGCCTTTAAAAACCTGATTTCAATGAGCAAAAAAGAGGGCGCCTCCACGATCACCCAGCAGGTGACAAAGTCGATGCTGCTGTCACCGGAAAAGAAGTTTTCCCGCAAGATCAAGGAGGCCATCCTCGCCAAGCGGATGGAGGAGAGACTCTCCAAGGACGAAATCCTGTACCTGTATCTGAACCAGATCTATCTCGGAAGCGGCTCATACGGCGTCCAGGCGGCAGCCGAGACCTATTTCGGCAAGAATGTCGAGCAGCTCAACCTGGCAGAAATGTCCATGCTGGCGGGCCTTCCGAAAGCGCCCAACGCCTATTCTCCCATCAAGCATCTTGAAAAAGCCCGTGAACGGCAGGCGTATGTGCTTGATCGCATGACGAAGGAAGGGTACATCACACCGGTCGAGGCCGACCATGCCAGGAAGACCCCCATACTCCTGCAGCCGATGAAGAAGGTCAATAACGATCAGTCCGCCTATTTTCTCGAATACCTGCGGATCCAGCTGGAGCAGAAATACGGTGAGGACCAGCTTTACAAAGGCGGCCTGAAGATCTACACCACGATGAATGCCGGCATGCAGCGGGCGGCCTATGACAGCCTCCGCAAAGGGCTCAAAGAGGTGGACAAGCGCCAGGGATTCCGGGGACCGACTAAATATCTGACGGAAACGGAAGTCGACGCTTTTTGCAGCAAGGTTGAGGATGGGATTGATTCGGTCACCCTTAAAACCGGCGAGACGTATCAGGGAGTCGTGGTCGGATTCCATCCCGAAAAAGGTGAGGCGCTGGTCAGGGTCGGGGAACGCAACGGCGTTCTTTCCCGTAAAAACATGGCGTGGGCGGGCAAGGTCGGCATGACCAACCGCTACGGCAAGCCTGAAAAGGGGAACAGGGGGCTGACACTCGGTTCCGTCATCGAAGTATCGGTCGTATCTCCGGAGCTTGACAAGGAAGGTGCCCGTTTTGCGCTTGACCAGACGCCCGAGGTGCAGGCGGCGCTGGTTTCGATTGACCCGCGCAGCGGCGGGGTCAAGGCGATGGTCGGCGGATATGACTTCAAAAAAAGCCAGTTTAACCGTGCCATGCAGGCCAAGCGCAATGCCGGTTCTGCTTTCAAGCCGATAATTTATGCGGCGGCCCTTGACAAGGGGTTGACCCCGGCAACGATCATCGAAGATGAACCGGTCGAATATCCGGATGGTGCCGGCGGGATCTGGAAACCGCAGAACTACGACCACGAGTTTCGCGGCCCCGTGACCATGCGTGAGGCGCTGACCGATTCCATCAATATCGTCAGCGTCAAGATCATGGAACAGATCGGAGCGCAGTACACCGCGGAATACGCGAAGAAGCTGGGGTTCACATCTCCGATTCCGGCCAATTTGGCACTGGCGCTGGGTGCAGCCTCGATCTCCCCCTTTGAATTGACATCTGCGTATGCCGTCTTTGCGAACAATGGTGTGCTGACCCCGCAATACTTCATTACCAAAGTCACCGACACCGACGGCACGGTGCTTCAGCAAACGCCTCCCCCCGTGCCGGTTCCGGTAATCCCGCCCGAGACCGCGTATGTCATAACCAATCTGATGCAGAGCGTCGTCGCCAGCGGCACCGGACATCGCGCATCCCTCATCGGCCGGCCGGTCGCAGGAAAGACTGGTACAACCAACGGCGCAAAGGATGCCTGGTTTATCGGCTATATTCCGCAACTGGTGACAGGCGTCTGGGTCGGGTACGATCAGGAGCGCTCCCTCGGAAGCGGCGGGACCGGCGGCCAGGCGGCCGCTCCGATCTGGGGAGACTTCATGCAGCAAGCGATCATGTCCCTGCCGGCCGAAGATTTTGCGGCGCCGGAAAACGTTTCGTTTGTCCTGATAAATCCACGCACCGGCAAGCTTGCCAAGGAAGGTACTGCGGGGGCTGTCATGGAATGTTTCATAAAGGGGACGGAACCGTCGTCATACGACTAATCCAAAAGCAGAAGCAGGGCAAAACCGGCCTCACTCGGAGGCGCGGAGAGAATCAAAAACAAATTAGATGCATTCCTGAACTTCCAAAATCAGTTGAGGAACAGAGAAACGCATAACGCCCCCGCCGGAATATCCAGCGGGGGCGTTAACGTAATGCTTATGCGGTCATGCTAGCCGAGAATCGCCTTGATATCAGCCTCAGCGGTCGTAATTGGTGCAATATTGAAGTTCTCGACCAGGAAGTTAAGCACATTCGGTGTTATGAATGCCGGCAGAGTAGGTCCGAGCTTGATGTTCTTGATGCCCAGGGAAAACAGGGTCAGAAGGATGACAACCGCCTTCTGCTCGTACCAGGAAAGGATCATCGAGAGCGGCAGGTCGTTGACGCCGCATTCAAAGGCGCCTGCAAGGGCAACGGCGATCTGGATGGCCGAATAGGCGTCGTTGCACTGGCCGACATCCAGGAGGCGCGGGATGCCGCCGATATCGCCGAACTCCAGTTTGTTGAAGCGGTACTTGCCGCAGGCCAGGGTCAGGATGACCGTATCCTGGGGGAGCTTCTCGGCAAATTCGGTGTAGTAGTTACGTCCCGATTTGGCGCCGTCGCAGCCGCCGATCAGGAAGAAGTGCTTGATCGCGCCGGACTTGACGGCGGCGACAACCTTGTCGGCTACTCCCAATACGGCGTTGTGTCCGAAGCCGGTCAGAATCTCCTGGCCGGGGTTGTCCGGAAAACCGGGGAGTTCGAGGGCCTTGTTGATGACTGCTGAGAAGTCCCAGCCGTCAACATGCTTTACATCAGGCCAGGCGACGAGGCCCCAGGTGTAGAGACGGTCTTTGTAGCTGTCGGACGGTTTCTGGATGCAGTTGGTGTTGAAGATGATCGAGCCGGGAAAGTTGACGAACTCCTTGGCCTGGTCCTGCCATGCGCCGCCGAAGTTGCCGACCAGATGCGAGTATTTCTTCAGGCCGGGATAGCCGTGGGCCGGAAGCATCTCACCATGGGTGTAGATGTTGATCCCCTTCCCTTCGGTCTGCTTGAGCAGCTCTTCCAGCATCTTCAGGTCGTGGCCGGTTACGAGAATCGCCTTGCCGGCCTTGGTGCCGAGCTGTACCGCGGTCGGGACCGGATGGCCGTAAGCATCGGTGTGGGCGGTGTTCAGGAGGCCCATGACGGTCAGGTTCTGCTTGCCGCACTCCATGGCGAGGCCGACAAAATCCATCAGCCCCAGGTTGGCGTCGGTCGTTGCTGCGAGCGCCTTCTGGAAAAAAGCCATGACTTCATCATCGGTTTTGCCGAGGATCATGGCATGGTCCATATAGGCGGCCATACCCTTCAGGCCGTACATCAGAATCTCGATCACGGAGCGGATGTCTTCGTTGACGTGCTGGGTGTTGATGCCGTGGGCCTCGCCCTGCGTCGTCATGCCGGCCAGATCTTCAGCCGGTTTCCAGTCGGCAACCGGACCGGAAAGGGTCACGCCGGCCGCAGTCCTGGCTTTCTCTTTCAGCTCGTAGCAGCGCTTGATCATGCCGCCGATGCGTGCCGGCTCGAAGTCCACGTTGGTGACGGTGGTGAAGAGCCCCTCAATGGTAAAGCGGTCGATCTCGGCGTTGCGCCCCAGCTTGTCGGCATACAGCGCCAGACTTTTCAGGCCGTACACCAGGTGATCCTGCAGTGCCGCCACATCGGGTTTCTTGCCGCATACGCCGGAAATGTTACACCCAACTCCGTTTGCTGCCTGCTCACATTGGTTACAAAACATGCTCATTTTCGTTTCCTCCCTTTCGTTGGTTGATGCTAAACTCGTGTGGTGAGTTTTTTCTGTAACTATGGTAGGAACAGTATACCGACTTTTCGAGCAAATACTTGACGGTTGTCAAAAAAAAACACTTAAGGAGAAATCCGATGTCCAAAGTCTACTTTAGCGACATGCGCACAGGACACAAGGAAAATCTGTTCGACAAGATTGCAAAGCTGCTGACTCTGGCGGGGCTCCCGCAGGTCGTTGCCGAGGGTGACCTGACGGCGGTCAAGATCCATTTCGGCGAAAAGGGGAACCATACCTATCTACGCCCGATCATTGCCAGGCGGGTCGTGGAGGAGATCAAGAAGCTGGGAGCGCTGCCGTTTCTGACCGACTCCTCGACACTCTACCCCGGCCAGCGCAAGGAGGCGGTCTCGGCCCTGACCTGTGCGATCGAGAACGGCTTCGGTTATGCCTGCGTCGGCGCGCCGCTGGTCATCAGCGACGGTCTGCGGGGCGTGACCGAAACGGAAGTCGCCATTGACGGCGAGCTGCTGAAGAAAGCCTACATCGGCACAGAGATCGTCGAGGCCGATTCGCTCGTCGCGATGACCCACTTCAAATGCCACGAGCTGACCGGTTTCGGCGGCGCGATCAAGAACCTGGGGATGGGGTGCGCCAGCCGCAAGGGGAAACTGGTGCAGCACTCCACCGTAGCCCCGAAGGTGGCCGAAAAATACTGTACCGGCTGCGGGGTCTGCCTCAAGGCCTGTGCCCACGATGCCATCGCCGTTATCGAAGCCAAGGCCGCCATCGACCCGACGCTCTGCACCGGCTGCTCGCGCTGCATCACGGTCTGCCCGGTCAAGGCGATCAACATCCAGTGGAACGAGGCTTCCGACCTGGTCATGCGCAAGATGGCCGAATACACCAAGGGTGCGCTGACCGGCAAGAGCGGCAAGGCGATCTACATCAACTTCATCACCCAGGTATCACCGGCCTGCGACTGCTACGGACACTCCGACGCCCCGATCGTCAACGACATCGGGGTCTGCGCCTCGACCGATCCGGTGGCGATCGATCAGGCCTGCGCCGACCTAGTCAACGGCGCGCGCGGCAACGAGGGGTCGGCCCTGCAGAGCGGCCACGAACCGGGCGGCGACAAGTTCCGCGGCTGCTGGCCGGAGATACCGTGGGAGGTGCAGCTGGAGCACGGGGAAAAGATCGGGCTGGGGAGCAGGGAGTATGAGTTGGTGAGGGTTTGAGGTTTCTGGCTGTAAGGGGAATTGTGTGATTTTTTTAGCATTGATTTTGAAACCGGTCGCCTGGTTTGTTGCCTTCAGGTACGGCACCAAAGGCAACATGAGCGCACTGCTGCTCTGGGCGGCAGGGATTACCGTGATCCTGACGCTTGTGGACAAAGCCAGCGTTGCCGGCAATCTGGCAACTCCCGCAATTATCCTGACCCTGGTTCTCTACGGGGTGATGTCCTTTACGCTGCTCCCCCTTGCCTGGAAGGTGAAGAACAAAACTCTTTCCGTGGTTCTCAACCTGGCGGGCATGATCGGAGCTTTTGCCGGCGTAAATTTCACCATGGATCTCCTCAGGGGATTCCTGCCGATGATGAACCGATAGCGAACCCGCTTTTCTCTGCGATGTTCCAGCCACAAGGAGAAGCTGACTATGAGTGAAATGAATGATCTTCAGGATCGGCTAGATCTGTCCGAAGCCAAAAACCGCCTCAACAACTGGATAGCCATTAGTGTGGCCATCATTTCAGTTTTCATGGCAGTCACCAAGGTGAAGGACGACAATATCGTCCAGGCTATGCTGCAGGCCAAATCCGATGCGGTTGACAGCTGGAACGAATACCAGTCGAAAAAGATCAAGCACCATATGGCCGAGCTGGGATTGAACCAGGTGCAGGCACTGCAGGTGATGGCGCAGGGGAAGGGACTCACGGTGCTGTCATCCCAGCAGAAACAGTACCAGAGTGCAATAACGCGCTACCAGGGAGAGGAAGAGGTTTTGATAAAGAAGGCCAAGGGACTTGAAAAGCAGTATGACGATCTGAACTTCCGTGACGACCAGTTCGACCTGTCCGATGCGAGCCTCTCCATTTCGCTGGCCATGCTGGCGATCACCGCCCTTACGGGGAAACGCAAACTCCTGGCACTCGCCTGGTTCCTGGCGGGTTTCGGGATGCTCATGGGAGTCGCCGGGCTTATCGGGCTGCCACTGCACCCAACCGCACTGGTGAAACTGCTGACGTAAACTGAGCGTAAAAGAACAAAGAAGAATATCCGACAAGCACCAGGAACGGCCTTACAGCAGCACAAAATACCGTAAAAAGGATACCTTAATGAGTCAGATGCCTAAATGTCCAACATGCAGTTCAGAATATACCTATGAAGACGGCGA
>JBAVTM010000155.1:0-2315 GCA_049696195.1 Desulfuromonadaceae bacterium
GGGTCGTGTGGATCGCACGGTTGTTGAAACACTTTTTGCCCATAGCGCCCGGATCCGCTGCCTTGTCGTCGGTGACCTGATGCTGGACGAATACCTGTGGGGGAAGGCGGATCGTATTTCGCCGGAAGCGCCGGTACAGGTGGTTGACGTCATACGCGAAGAGCTGCGGCTGGGGGGTGCCGGCAATGTGGTACACAATCTGGCGGCTCTGGGCGCACAGGTTTCGGTCTGTTCCGTCGTCGGCGATGATCAGAACGGTCGCGAGCTGCTGGGGCAGCTTTGCCACCATCATATCGATACCCGGGCGATCTTCCTGGATCCCGCCCGCCGCACCAGCCGTAAGACGAGGGTCGTTGCAGCACATCAGCAGATTGTGCGTATCGATCGGGAATCGCGTGAAGCTTTGCCGGCTGCCGTTGAGCAGCTGCTCTGCAGCTGGATTGCCGCCCATGCCGGCGAATATCAGGTTATCGTGCTTTCCGATTACAACAAGGGAGTGTTGACTCCTGCCGTTATCGCCTCGGTGATTTCTGCCGCGGCAGAGGTCGGCATACCTGTTCTGGTTGATCCGAAAGGGACCGACTTCACCCGCTATGATGGCGCTACGCTACTGACGCCGAATCGCAAAGAAGCAGAGGCCGCATCCGGAGTCGCCATCACCGGTGACGCCTCGCTGGAACAGGCAGCCGGTGTCATCATGGGTGCAACCGGCCTGCAGCACCTGCTGATTACCCGCAGTGAAGAGGGGATGTCGCTCTTTTCCAAAGGTGGCGAGATTGTCCATATCCCTACTGTTGCCCGCGAAGTCTTTGATGTTTCGGGTGCCGGGGATACGGTGCTTGCAACACTGGCGGTCGGCATCGCTTCCGGTCTCGGCATGGCCGAATCGGCGCGGCTGGCCAACGTTGCCGCGGGTATCGCCGTCGGCAAACTTGGGACTTCGATCGTTACCCCGCAGGAAATTATCGACGCCGTATCACTTGCCCATAAGGACAGTCATGTTAAAATAAAGAGCCTCGATGTTCTGGCTCCCTTGATTGCGGCGGAAAAAAACAGGGGGAAGCGGATTGTTTTCACCAATGGCTGCTTCGATCTGCTGCATGCCGGTCATGTGAAATATCTGCAGAAAGCACGTAATCTCGGCGACCTGCTGGTGCTGGGGCTCAACAGTGATGCCTCGGTACGTCGCCTGAAAGGGCCGAAGCGCCCGCTTATCGATCAGGATGAACGGGCCCATCTTCTGGCGGCTCTCGATTGTGTCGATTATGTCATTGTTTTTGACCAGGATACCCCTCTGGAGCTGATAACCGCTCTCAAACCGCATATTCTGGCCAAGGGGGGCGATTATTCGCTGGAGGGAGTGGTCGGAAGAGACATCGTTGAATCGTACGGCGGCAGGGTGGAGCTGGTCACCTTTGTGGATGGTAAATCAACAACAAATATTATTGAGCGAGTCCTGGAGCTCTATTCCATGGAACCCTGATACACAGGATACGTGCGGTATTTGATACAGTTTCGGGTAAGAGAACACATTCCTTGATCAATGCATTGCAGACAGGAGCGGCTATGGCAGAGAACATCGAACCACGCAGGGAACTCTGGATACTGGGTGTAACGCCGGGGTGCGGCCGCGAAGTGATCCTCGCCTCATATCTTGAAGCTGGCGGATATGTCTGCCGCCTGGAACAGTTCGACCACCTTGAGGCTGGAAGGCCTTTGGGAATTGTGCTGGATATCTCGCCATTTTCTGATGATGGCTGGGGGACGCTGCAAAAAATTAAAAACTCTCCCGCTACCAGGGATATTCCCGTGTTGCCGGTATTTCTGAGTGAACTGGGAAAAGTCGGCGGCGTGTTTCCGGTTGCCGGTTTTTTTACACTTCCGATTGATGAGCAGTACCTTCAGAACCGGCTGGCGGTCTATGGACTGACGGAAGACGCTGAAACCTGGGATCTGCAGTCGATGGTGGTATCACGGAGCGGTGAGGAGAATCTTGCCAGGGCGATTGAGTCTTTAGGATTCGAAGTTGTCAAGGGGTACACCGGCAAGGAAGCTCTGGCCCTCGCTTCGATTCACCCGGTGTACATGGTGTTCAGCAGCCAGATGCTGTCGGACATGTCGGCATTCGAGCTGCAGGAACGCCTTCGACTGGACCCGTACAGCAGCAATACACCGCTGTTTGTGCTGTTGAAAGATGCGATGAAAGATGGAGAAAGGCTGGCCTTGAGCAGGGATATTGCACATCTGGTCAGAAAAAAGCAGCTTTCCTGTGAAGAGTTTCTGGGGCATCTGCGCCGCAGGGATTGACTGAAGGG
>JBAVTM010000156.1:0-2819 GCA_049696195.1 Desulfuromonadaceae bacterium
CCTGTGGGGATCGTGCTCATGCCGGCCTCCTCGGGGGGGGATCTGGTGGCAAAACGTGACAATGCCAGTATATCACATGCCGTGGAGTGGACAAGGTGAGGTCCGGCCTTCCCTTGTGCTGCTGCAAAATCCCTCCAGCATTACCATTAAAACTGCCAAGTACATATGTATGGGATCGGCGTATAATGGTTTCAGTAAGACATATCACAAGGAAGGGGGAATTTATATGTCAGCTCCGGCAGAATACAAGAACTTCAACACCCCCGATGAAGTCAGGAAATTCAGTCACGGGAGAGTTGAAATAATCAATATCGGCGGCGGGACGGTGGGACGTCTGATTCTGGAGCCGGGATGGCGCTGGTCGGTGGACGTAAAACCGATTGCCGGCACAGAGTGGTGCGAAGCGCCGCATTTTCAATATGTGGTTTCGGGATGCGTGCATGTCCTGATGGCCGACGGCAGCGAATTCGACCTGAAGGCGGGGGATGTCAACACCCTTCCCTCCGGTCACGATGCCTGGGTAGTGGGGAATGAACCGGCCATCGCGGTGGATTGGTTCGGTGCGGTCAACTACGCCAAAGGGACATGACCTCGTAGTGTCCGCTATGCAACGGAGAAAGGCGACCATTCAGCGTCTGGAGCCCCGTCATATCGTACTAGTTTACGGCGTTTTCTGGGCGGCGTAGCGGGCGGTCGTGTCGTGAGGGGAGGAAAGGATGTGCATGTGCATTTTGTTGCTCAGCTGGAAGTGAAATTACATGCATGGAAATAGCACAGGCGGCCGATTGGCCGCCTGTGGAATTGAGTAAACTGTTCCCGGAATTAACTCCGGATCGAATTTTTCCCTTTAATTCTGTCGAGCCCGTGACCGGCCGTCAGATCAGGTTTTCTGAGCTGCCAGATATCTTTTGATCCGGGTCTCCTCTGCAGCCCGGTATTCCGGGACACGTTCCTGAACAGCCTCTGCGAGTGCCTGCCGGAGTGCTGCCGATTCGAGGTCCTTGCAGTACGCGGGCGTTCCGGCCTGCTGACGCCAGGAGTTGTCCAGATTGCCGCCATCGACCGGGTCGAAACCAAGGTCGTCGATCAGACCAAGCAGTGTTGCCTTTCCAGCCGATGAATCTCCAAAGACGGAGAGCGCAATCCGGCCTGGCGCCCCTTGCGGCGCTCCCTTCTCAAGCAGGCTTTTGGCGAAGATGTTATTGAACGCCTTGACCACGGGGCGTCCGATCTGCTGCGCGACCCACCGGCTGTCCGGCATACCAAGGTCAATCGCCTCGATGCGGCCATCGCGAAGCTCCGGATGGTAGTTGCCGGTATCGACCACGATCACGTCGGATGAAACGTTCGCAAACAGCCCTTGCGGAAGATCGACAACGGCCTTGGTCGGAATCGCAATGATCACGATTTCACTAGAGTTACCGGCTTCCGTCACGGAGACTGCCTTGGCACCGATTTCATGCGCCAGACTGGTCAGGCTTTCCGGTCCCCGTGAATTCGCAATCGAGACGAGATGTCCGAGTCTGGTGAGGTGGCGCGCCAGCGTCCCGCCGATGTTGCCGGCACCGATGATGCCGATCCGCATCTGGTTGGGTTCGCCTTTACCGGTAGTAATCAAGCTCCGCAGGCTACCGTTGATATAGGATCCCCACGCGCTTGAACAAGCGCTGTAACACTCATGTTCAGGAACCAGACCCACGTGGGTGAAGCGGACTTCTGTCTTATCGCCCTGCCTGGAGATTTGAAACATGATTTCCGAGCCGTTCCACTCGGTTCTGTCTTCAACAAAATTGAGGGAGGCGTCCAAAACACGCCATACGACTTTTTTGCCCGGAATCAGTTCTGTTATCTTCTGTTTGGAATAATGGAGGTCTTTGTAACGATACGTAAACTCAGCGCCGGGTTTGTCGGTGCTCCCTTCGATTTCTCCCGTCCACCAGCCACGAACATTATTGATGGCAGCGAAGGCTTCTTCCGGGGTTTGGTCCACCTCAAAGGCAGCGGTGTAATTTTGATCTTTCATGATAATCCTCCCTCTAGCGCGCCCGGAGAACCGGTCAGTATATGCTCGATCGATAACCGGCAGGGAATGCTCTGTAGTCATGATTAATTGTAATACTGTCGCCTGCAAAACGCGAGGGGCATGAAACAGATGGCGGGAAAGGTAAAACCCGACCCCAAAGGTATCGCTGTATTTCGAAGACCGAATGCTCCAATACCGGGTATAATAACTATGCAAGGCATCAACGCAGCACCAGGAGGAAGGAGCCAATCCCTCCCATCACTCTGGAAGCATTCTTCGGGCAAGCTTTCACCATCCGCACCTGCGCGGCGGCCCGGTCATAAGCCACTCTTCTATTGGCACCGTAAAAGGAGGCAGCAGATGAAAAAGACATATCTATCCATCCCGGAACTGGCGTTCATTGCCGGCACCAGGGCGGCACTCGGTGCGGGCGCCGCCCTGATTTTAGGTGACCGTCTGGCCAGGAAACAGAAGAAAGCGGTCGGTTGGACCCTTTTTCTGGTCGGCGTCGCTACAACCGTACCGATTCTGGCAACCGTCATCGGCAGGCGAAGGGGATAAAACAGGCTAGTGAGCCGGCTGAATCCCGAAACAGTGAAGGCAGCCGATGCCGCCGTAAAACCCGGCTGCTCCAGCATCAGAGGGAGTCATGAAACATCGACCACGCAAACCCGCCGTCCCGCGCCCTGCCGGGGAGACGCTACGCCGCGCCATCAGCGAACTCATCCTCGACCAGCCGCTGTCCGCCCTGGAGATATCCGGCCAGGTGCACATCACGGAAAAGGACGTCTACAGC